>JAJRVO010000121.1 GCA_024277275.1 Chloroflexota bacterium | reverse complement strand
GGGTGGGGTAAGGACGCAGCAACTCAAAGTATAGATTGTTTGCGTCAAGACTTTCAACCCGAGGCGTTTTGCCTTTGATTTTTGAGGTGAATATCTTATCAGCTTATTAAAAATTATTATAGTATTACCTCGCAACATTTGCGTTATCCGCGAGAATTATTTGTTCATTGTTAATTGCTCATTGTTAATTTGCGGCTTGCCGCGCTATAGTATTACCTCGCAACATTTGCGTTATCCGCGAGAATTATTTGTTCATTGTTAATTGCTCATTGTTAATTTGCGGCTTGCCGCGCTATGCTTAACAATAAGATATTATAAGAGTAAAGGCTTCAATCTGTAAGTGACATTTGTCCTTTATTATGTGCCAAATATCACTAATTGTACTAAAAAAAGATTAAGGACTGATTAACCTTTTGAGCAGCGTAGCGGGTAAAACAGCCCGAATTGCAGTTTGTACCATCTGAATAGCAAGAGCATTATGAGCATTGGATGGTCACAAAAAAGACCGGACACTGTATGTGTCCGATCATAAAAACCGGAGTGGTTTTGGTTTCTTGATTGTGGCTTCAAAACTATCCTCTTGGAACTTACGCAGTTGGCCGTTTAGATGTCATTTCGAGCGAAGAATGAGCGAGAAATCCCCACAATCTTGGCTTGCAAGCATAGTTCTGGGGAATTTCTCCCTTCGGTCGAAATGACATACCATTACCTGCACAGAGCTGCATCAGAAATGCACGTTACTCTTCTGTCTCTTTTTCTGTAATGCGCTCCGCCCCTTCATTCTTTCGGAAGCGCGGTTTCCAGTTGACAAACTGGTCCCAGCCCTCAAAAGCCACCATTTCCCGATCCTCTTTAGGGATAAAGATTGGTTCTCGTTGCTCGCCATCGGAGAACATAAAAACAGTTATATCTTCTGAGCCGTCATCCTCGTGATCCATAATGCAACCCCGGTCGGGAATACCGGTTCGTACAAGTTGGCCAAAGCACGACAAGCAGGCCGACAGGCTTGACTCACATTCATCGCGATTAATCCAAATTTTCATTGTTGCCTCCCTTAAATCAAATATCTTATTCGCCGGCGCTTCCTTAAAAAAGAAATTATGAATATTCTCTTATTATACTATAATACCTTGCTGATGAATACATTTCAAATTTGATTGACAGCTAAGGATTTTGAGTAAAAAATATGACACACATCGCTATTATTGGCGGCGGTATTGCCGGATTGGCTACCGCCTTTTACTTGCAAAAGAAAAGTGGTGAAACTGGAACGCCCATCGACTACACTCTCATCGAAAGTGAAACTCGGCTTGGGGGTAAAATTGTCACCGAGATTGCCGATGATTTTGTTGTTGAGGGCGGCGCCGATTCTTTTTTAACCATGAAGCCGGGAGGCGTTCAGCTTTGCCGCGATTTAGGGCTAGAAGATCGACTCATCCCCACAAATGATCATAAGCGCAACGTTTTTGTGCTAAGAAAAGGAAAGCTAATCCCATTTCCCGGCGGTTATCGCCTCACCGTTCCTACCGAGTTTATCCCCTTTGCGCTTTCGCCCCTGATTTCACCGTTAGGCAAATTACGTATGGGGTTGGATTTAATCATTCCGCCTCGCAAAGAAACGGGGGACGAGAGTTTAGCCAGTTTCATTCGGCGTCGCCTGGGCGAAGAGGCCCTGGATAAAATTGCCGGGCCGATTATGGCCGGCATCTACACCGCTGACCCTGAACGGCTAAGTATGCAAAGCGCGTTTCCTCAATTTAGCGCAATGGAACGGCAGCATGGCAGTTTGATTAAAGCTATGCAGCGGGCCAAGAAAATGCGCCCCCCTTCCGGCGGCAACAGCAAACCCCCGGCTATGTTTACCAGTTTGCAGGGCGGTATGAAAGAGCTTGTCGACACCCTTACCAATCGTCTTGAGGGTGAGTTGTGCCTGGGTTGCCGGGTCGCCAGCCTAAGCGCACAATCTCCCGGCTTTGAGATAACGCTTGACACCGGCGGCCAGCCTATCACTGCCGACGCGGTTATTCTGGCTGTTCCCGCTTACGTAGCCGCCAATCTGATGGAATCTGTTGACGCCCAACTAACCGAAGCGCTCAAAAAAAT
This sequence comes from Chloroflexota bacterium, assembly GCA_024277275.1. Classification (GTDB taxonomy): domain Bacteria; phylum Chloroflexota; class Anaerolineae; order 4572-78; family J111; genus JAJRVO01. The sequence continues at coordinate 5,510 of JAJRVO010000121.1, read as the reverse complement.
ACGCCACGTTTCAACCGCAAATATTTCGCTGGGCTACCGCCGGGCAGATGTTGCGGATCAGCATGATTTCAACGGCTTTGGCTTTATGGTCCCCAAAAGCGAAAACCGGCAAATTTTGGCCTGTACCTGGTCGTCAACCAAGTTTGATTACCGGGCTTCTGCCGACGATATCCTTATGCGCGTCTTTGTAGGCGGCGATGGAAAAGAGCATCTGGTTGACCTGTCGGATGAAGAGTTGTTAAAGCTGGCTCAGGCCGAAATTGCCGACATTATGGGCGTTACGGCCCCACCGGTCCTCCATAGAGTTTTTCGCTGGATTAACGGCAATCCCCAATACGATGTGGGGCATCTGGATAGGGTTTCAGAAATAGAAAAGCTGGCGGGTAAAATATCGGGGCTTCATTTTACCGGCAGCGCCTTTAGAGGCATTGGCATCCCTGATTGCATCACCAGCGCCCAAAGTACCGCTGACCAGGTTTTGGAGAATTGTTAATTTGGTTACCATTTTTCTAACAATCCGCGGTTCTGATTACTCCACTTCTTCAAAAGCGGCAGCAATTTGACGCGCCTCTTCTATTAGCTCCGGTACAACGTCAAAAACAGCCTCGCCGCGCATGTCCGCTTCTACGGCCCGTTGATTGGCCGACAAAAAACCGATAACCGGCAGGTCTGGGGATAGACTGCTACGAATGTACTCCTGATCGGTCTCGCTGCGCACTTTGTTTCCTACTACAAAACAGCGTTTTATCCCTATATCGGCTGCCAGTTGACGAATGTTGTGAGCCGTGTTTATGCTACGCCGTCCCGGCTCAACTACAATGAGAAAGGCGTCAACTCCCCCCGCTGTGGCCCGCCCCAGGTGTTCAACGCCGGCTTCCATATCTAAAATCATTACTTCATTCCGAAACATAAGAACATGCGTCACCAGCGATTTGAGGATGGCGCTTTCAGGGCAGATACAGCCCGCGCCGCCGCTGCCAATGGTTCCTAATTGTAGCATCCGTATGCCGCGATGTAGCACGCTGAATCGGTCAGGGATGTCATCTACGCGGGGATTGATGGTAAAAAAGCCGCCACTCTCGCCCGGTCTGGCTCCGGTCCTTTCAAAAATCAAGTCGTCCATTTTGGCAATGGGCGTTATCTGGTTCGCCACTTCGTCGGGGATGCCCAGGGCGTAGGCCAGGCTGGCCGCCGGGTCGGCATCAATGGCGATGACCGGCTGCCCGGCCTCGGCGTATATGTGGGCCAGCAAGGCCGCCAGGGTAGTCTTACCTACCCCACCCTTACCGGTAATTGCTATTTTTGGCATATCTTGTTCCTTTCAGGATATTAACGTTTAGTTCCTTTGCCAAATATGTTTATGCCTTTATCATCTCTCCACGTATAGGTGTCAGGTTTTCTTTTTTGACGCATACAGCAACTTTTATATTTTTTTCCGCTACCGCATGGGCAGGGATCGTTCCTCTTGGCTTTCTTTAGAGAGACGGGTTGTTGCGATACCCTGTTTCGTTTTCTGTAGTTGGCATATAACACTTTTAACTGTTTGTGTCTGTTTTGTAATACTTTGTAGATCTTTGGATATTGCTCTTTAAGGGCTTGTCTTGCCGCCGCTTCATCAATTTTGTTATGCCCTTCCAGGTCCCAGGTTCGTTTCTTGTAGTTTGCAAAATAGGTCAGAACTTCTTTTGTGGGATGAGATCTATCGATTCCTTCATCAAGCGGGAAGAAACTTAATACCGTATCGGTACAGGAGCAATTTGTTCTAACACAATATTGGTCGAACACCAGATATTTTTGATTATCTACCGTAACCATAAGTTGTTTGCCAAAGGGGAGTATATCACTGTAGGCAACCAACACGCTCTCATTTTCAATCTTTTCCAGCGGAAAATTCGCATCTATCGAAGCTAAATCGGCCGTTTCTGTCAGATGGCTTTTACGCGCAAAAAGCTCTTGTTGTAAAAGTCGATAATCGTCTTTCTGTAATTGCTTGATAAAGTCATCGGCAAAATCTAACGTTTCTTGGGAAACGTCTTCATCCTTGTAATCTGCCAACGATTCTGTAGTTAGATCAATCTTGACCGTTTTGGGCGTTGTTTGGGGAATGTGTTCGCTATCTCCGGGGATTGGCGTCAATGTGATGGAGACTACTCCACATGTGCACACCGGATTTGGACACACAGCCATCTTACATTCGTATGTTTCTGTTAAATCTTCATTATTGATTGTAGCGATGATTTTATTTGATGTGTTTTCTTGTGTTAATATCATAACTCACCTACCTCATTAAGCAAAGCGACACTCATAAAACTCTATTAACTCTGTTTGTGAGATTCTGTTTTAAGCCGGCGGGTAATCAGCCTGATCACTTCGTCGGCGCTTGTTTCAATCGGTTTATCGGTGACATCGATTTTGGAGAACCCACCCCGTCGAAATACCTGGCGGGCAAAATCCGTTTCTTCGTAAATTGCCGCCGGATCGGTATAGGCTGAAGGCCCCGATGCGCCCAGGTGTCGCTGCCGCTGCCGGCGATGAGCCAGAAGTTGGCCGGGTTCAATGCTCAAACCTATCACCCGGCGGCGGTCTAACTGGAATAACTTTGGCGGTGGGGGAATGCCCATAACCAGAGATATGTTAGCCACGTTCCAGCCAAGCACGGACAGGTACATACTAAGCGGAGTTTTACCCGTCCTCGACACGCCAACCAGTACAATTTCGGCCTGGGGCCAGCCTTCGGGATTTTTGCCGTCATCGTGGACCATTGCAAACTTAATAGCCGCTACCCGATCAAAATAAGCCCGGTTTAATTCCCGGTATAGTCCGGGTTTGCCGACAGGTTCCTGGCCTAGCGCATCGACCAATGTATGTAGCAAATCCCCCATCAGGTCGATGGTTACCAGGTTTTGTTCTTGAGCCAACCGCACCAACGTATTGCGTAAACCGGCATCTACCAGAGTATGAACGATAATCCCTCCGGTAGCCTCGGCTTGGGCCACAACATTCTCAACCTGTTCCACCTGGCGCACGTGTCCCACCGTAATCACCGGCATTTTAATCTCCGGGAATTGCGCCAGGGCGGTATGCGCCAACTGCTCTCCGCTGGCTCCCGCTCCGCCAGAGACAATGTATATAGGAGGCGTTTCTTTGTTTTCTGGGTTCACTCTCTATAGTTTTCTAATTTCGTCCGGCGTCATATCTCTCAGGCCAAGCTGGTCCAGGTTTCGACCGCCGGCTCTGAAATCGGCGTCAAACATAGTATCTGCCAGATTGATAATTGTGTCGATGGCCGGCGTCTCCACGCCAAACTTTTTGCCCAATTCAGAAACAGGCACAAGCCCGCTGGGGACATCTTCGACCACGTAACGGAGACTCTTTTTAGCCTCAATGTCGGCCAGCATTGGGGCCTTTATTCCGCGATAGGAGTTGTTATTTTGCAGCGCTTCGTAGAGATTTTTCCCGACTGCGCCGTAGTTGTTTTCCAGCCATTCCACGGCTGTGGCCGGCTTTACCCCAATGGCCTCCGCTACCTTCAATCTTTCGGCGTCTAGTCTTTCAACCAGGTATGCCACTGAAGGACTAAAGCCGTCGATGTAGTAATCAAAGGGTATCCCTGATTCCATCCGACCCAGGTTCATCAGGGTCGGCGTGGGATGAAAGAGCATCCCCATATTATTCAGCGAGGTACTCCAGAGGCCACCCTCGGCGGGGACAAATTCGGGAAAGACCGATTGGATTATTTCAAAGAAGCGCGGCATCGCTGCGGTGGGCAACCCCGCGCAGGAAACCTTTTGCTTAACGCCAAAAACATTGATGGTGTTATCGTCTCTGCGGCAAGCGTAGGGAACCGTTTGGGCCTCAACTACCGTTACCTCAGCCTGACAACCTTGTTCCTGAAGCACTTTTCGGACTTCAAGCACGCCGCCGGTGCGTCCCGGATTAAGTACAAGGATTTGACCGGAAACCAGACAAGAGGCCAAATCTTTGGCAACAAATTTGTGAACGTGAGCCGGTGTAGTGCAGATGATGAGTTCTGCGCCTTCAATGGCTTTGGTCAGGTCCATAGTGACCAAATCTATTTTTGCTTTGCCGGTTACATTGATGTTGCCCGTGAGCGTAACAATGTTGTCATTTTCAATGATTGGAGCCAATTGGCTCTCGATAACGTCGTACAGGCTGACTTCTTTTCCCAGTAGTTTGAGATGCGCGGCTACAGTTGAGCCGGCATTTCCCGCGCCGATAACGGCAAACTTGTTCATGTCGTTGCTCCTTGTTTTTGTTAGTGGTGGACTAATCGCTCTTTACTCCAGGCTTTACATATTGAATACGCTTGAACGGTTTAACTTGCTCTCCTACGTTGTCCTTAATGAGATTGCCGGAAATGTGCAGCAGGGTGTCGCCAAAATCAATATCTACGCCCATAGTAGCCATACAGGGGTAGTGGTGATGTAGCATCCCGGTCTTAAATTCAGCTTCGTCGGCGGAAACGCCTACTAACCCTTGAGCCACATGATGGGCGCAACCACAAACCGCGTCGCGTTGCACCTCGGCGGCGGTAATTTCTCGTGTTTCAGGGTCTACGGTTATGTTCAGCTCCGGCTGACCGAAATAGCGCGCAAATTCTGCAATGAGCGGGTTGTCATATTCAACCCTCTTTCGACGGGCGGCCAGGTAATCCGTTTCGGTTAGCCCGCACAAGGGTTTGGGGGTGACGCAGGCTACGTTAATATCTTTAAGCCAGCCCCGTAACTGCCGAGCCAGTCCGCGCGGCAGCCAGGCTTCGCTGTCTATGGCGGCTACCACGGCTTTGGCTCCCGTCATTTGGGCAATGTCGGGCAAAAGTTCGGCTACCCCTTTGTGTTCGGCAAAGGAGAGGAGCAGGTCTGCGGCAGGCAGCGTGTCGGGTAGGTAATCTTCTGGATAATCTATAATTGGCGGCAGTATGGCCGGCGCTTGCCACACTTCAAGAGTCCACTCTGAAGGGCCGCGCTCACGAATGTTGTCTGTATGCCGTTGCCCGTATTCCCCTGGTGATATAACTGCTAAAATTCGCATCAAATATTCCTTTCTGGTCCATTTTTAGTAACAATTATATCCCCCCTACTCCTGGGTAAACTAATTTGCGTCGATAATTGCCTCAAAAGGACACTCGACTACACATAATTTGCAGCCGTGGCAACGGTGCGTGTCTATAAAAGGCGCTTCATCACGGTCAATGTGAACAATGGCTTTTACTTTGCATACTTGTTGGGCCAGACAACGCCGGCAGGCATGACAACGGTCGTCGTCAACATAAAGTAAGGCTTTAACGGGAGAGTTAATCATTCTTTCTCTTGATTTGAATGTTTGTTGGAATCGGTAGTCAGTAATCGGTAATCGGTAGTCAGTAATCGGTAGTCAGTAATCGGTAGTCAGTAATCGGTAGTCAGTAATCGGTAGTCAGTAATCGGTAGTCAGTAATCGGTAGTCAGTAATCGGTAGTCAGTAATCGGTAGTCAGTAATCGGTAGTCAG
>JAJRVO010000120.1 GCA_024277275.1 Chloroflexota bacterium | reverse complement strand
TCCGGCGAGCGAGGTTGGGCAAGGATTCTGTTCCCTGTGCCTCCCGCCCAACAAGTCGCTTAACCCGACCGGCTGAGCTCGGCGGGCTGTGGGGGGGTTTCGCGTGGGGAGCGCGGCTGGTTTTGTCAGTTGTGCCGTTTCAGCCGGCGGCGGGTTAGCTGGGTCGTTAGGCCGCTAGTGCTATGAATGTGCGTTTTGCAACCGAGCACTGATTCAGGAGAACGGTGATGCCTCAATCTATTGATTGGCACAATTCTAAAATTAATGATTTTCTTGTTCACCTTGATGAGATTTTGCGTGAGGACAGAAGCAGACCGCCAGCTTACAGATTTATCGATTTGGGTTTTGTAAGCCAGCTGAGTTCCAAGACCCATCACGTAGTCTTTGGAAGACGTGGATCTGGTAAATCGGCTTTGCTGAGAGAGCTAGAGAATAGGTTGTCAGGGTTAGAAGAAAGCAGGACTATTCTTGTAGATGTTGAATCCATTGCCCAAAAGTCATATCCAAATGTCATTATCGAGATACTGCTAATAATCTTTCGGGATTTGCTTGAGCAAACTGAATCGGGCTTCCTCAGTAGGTTGATAAGAAATAGGCTGCCTGCCAAGATACACGCAATGATAAAAGACCTTGAGCATCTCCGCCAGAGGGCAGATATAGCGAAACATCTTGTTTCTGGTCAAATCGAACAAACTCTGGGGAGAGAAGTTGGAGAAGAATTGACTGTTGTCACGAACATTCTCAAGTTGGCTGCAAAGGTTTCCGATAGAAAAACGGTGACAGCAGAGGAAAAATTCGAGGAAACATTTGAAAAGATACGAGTCCTTTTTAACAAGGTGGGTGATTATCGGGAATTGATTAGACGATTTCTTGGGAGAAAGAGCATTGAGGTTTTATACATATTGGTAGATGATTTCTATCAGATAGATTTGCTGCACCAACCACTGGTAGCGGATTACCTTAAACGTTTGCTCCGGGGCATTCCGTGCTATCTAAAAATCGCCACAGTTAGAAACCGTTCTCTGTTGTTTGTCAAGGATAACTTGTACGAAGCGGGACTGCAAGCAGAGCAGGATTACAGAAGTGTAGACCTGGATTTCTCTCTTGAGGATTTTCAAAGGGCAAAAGACTTCCTGTCAGCGGTTTTAAACAATGCGTGCGAACAAAAGCTGAGTCCTCTGACAGCAGACGCATTATTTGATTTTAGCGGCACGAGTGGTTTGACCATATTAACCGAAGCGTCGGGAGGAAATCCTCGCGATCTCATTAACATTCTCAGAATAGCAATGCGCAGTAAGCAGATATCCGGCATAAGTACCCCAATTACATACCAGGATATCCGTGAGGCAGCTGGTCGTTACCATAAAATTCTCGTCAAAGATGCGGAAAGAAGTTTTGCAAACTTTGAGATACTTAACGCCATCTTGAGAGAAGTCATCGAATTATGTCGGAAAAATCGGGATATAGGTTTTTACGTCACGAAGAAAGACGCAAGAGATTTTCCAGCAATTCATTCGTTACTAGGCCAGTTAGTGGACAGCCGTTTTCTGCACGTATTGACACGCACCTATACTATTCCGGCGCAAGAGGGTGGTGTTGCAACAGTGTATATATTGCCATTGGCAATATATACCGAATTTCTCCCCGATGAAAGTCTAATCGAACGTCAGACCAGTTCAAAAAAATATCCGCGAATGGCTTTGGCTGAAGTATCTGAACATCTTCCTGAACTTTCCCCAGAGCTTGTGTTGATAGGAAAGGCCACGAATTAGGGGAGTGGCAAGATGATCGATTACCCGACGGGATATATACCACGACAAAACACAGTCTTCGTGTGTGATTCTTCGGAGAAGGCGGTATCTCACCTCAGAGAGCTACAGGACTTGGCAACGACAAACAAAGCTTCCATTGTACTCACTTCTTGCGCCGAGTGCAGTGAAATTGCTGGGGAAGCTGTTGTAGTCTGTATAGTTAAACGTTTGTTAGAAACGGTCAAGAGTAGGAATAAGATCAAATGGTTCAGATTCATAGCGAGAATCAAGCATTGGCGGATGAACAAAGAATTCTCTAGATTGCTCAATTCACTGGAAGAGCACCCTACGGTAGCACATTTGGAGGCTACTATAGCAAGTGGGCACAGAGTTATAAGAGAACAAATAAGCTGGCTTGTTTTGAAGGAGAGGGCAGAATTCGTTTTATTTGTAGTAGACAATTTTGAACGTGTAGACGAAGCGGAGCAACCGGTGTTGGCGGGAATGTTGCACAGGTTGGTTAAAGGATCCCCTGCTTACTTCCGTATCGTATCGGTGGGCGCGCCATATCTATTCAGGAAAGATGATTTTGGAGAAGTTGGTATTCAGTTAAATCACGACTATATTATGATATGACGACAGGATTCTCTGAAATCAGCGCGGCCTAACACTGCTTCCAGCCGACCCCGCTCCGCTCGGTCGCTTCGCTCCCTCGCTTCGCGGGGCGGCTGAAGCAAATCGTTAGCTTGCCAAAATCCGCATCTGCACTTTGCCAAAATCACCCAATCTTTTGCTTTAAAATATAATGATGGTCTGCTATAATGGGGTCAGTTTATCATCTACAAAATAACGATTGATATTTGCAAATATCATTAACTTCCACCTGAAAGGACGAATCAATGAATGATTTGGCCTCGCAAGTAACATTCTCTCAAGTTCCTTTAAATAATCTTGATAACCTTGCTCAAGCCCAAGTTTCAACCGTCAATTGGGGCAGACGAGGGGGGGAATTTGGCAAAAAAATTCGCCTCAGATATGTAGGCCAACCAGACTCCACCGTGGTTTTCCGAGTGCCGCGCTCCGCTTGCGTGACCAAGGGGGATATTGTTTATAGCTATGCTCCTTTGGACGAAACTTTCTCAATGGAACAAGATTATCTATTTATAGAGTGTGAGAACGGGTTTGCCCAACTAACACCCATCTATTGTGTTGAAACTGATCTTCAAATAGGCGATTTTAGCCTCCCCTTAACCATCACAGAAATTAGCCGGCAGGATGAATTTGATGGCTATATTGCCCTTACTCAATACCATTACCGGGATAAGATGCTGTTTGGACGGCATGCCCCCTTGGTAGCCGTAACGTGCCATCCAATGCTGCCAAATGTGATAGGGTATATTGATTTAGCCACCGCTTTCTTCGTAAACACACCTCGGAGAAATATCCTAGATGAACCCACCCGTTTGAATGGCGTTGCCTGGGAGAGTTGGACAAAAGATGTCATCAGGAAACGGATACCACTATTTGTGAGAATTGCCCGTTGCGTAGTGCATCCAGAATTGCGTTCAATGGGCCTGGGAAGAATTTTGGTTGAACACGCGACTGAATTTGTCAAAACCCACTGGCAAAGCGCCCATTGGAAACCCTATTTCCTGGAAATTTCAGCCGATATGCTTCGTTACATTCCATTTGTTGAAAAGGCGGGTATGATCTTCGTAGGAGAAACAGAGGGGAACTTAAAACGGATTGCCAAAGATTTAAGGTATTTGAAGGCCAATGAAGAAAGATTACAGAAAGAAATTTTTAAAGGGGAGGTTTTCGGCATCCTAGACACCAAACTATCGCAATTAGAGAAAGCAACTATCGCCGTCAATGGCTCTGGTGAGCAAAACATTGGTCAATTTGTAGCCCGGCAAATTGCGAATCCAACGCTGGACGGCTGGGCAAAATTGGCCGGGGTTCTATCGTTGCCAAAACCCCATTACATGATGGGACTAAATGAGGAGGCTGCGGAATTGATAACTCAACGCGCCCTGGCGCAAAATATTTCCTCTTCACCAGCTCAAGCGGGTCAGGTGTATGTTGACCAAATCTACAAATCGCGATTACAGCAGCCAATAAGATTGGAAAACGTGACCTACCAGACAGAATTCTCCGTGCCCCGCACCGAAATTACCCACCAGATTGAACGCGCCTTTGAAATATCGCTGGATAGTTTGGTCCAACCCATCTTCAAAAATTTGAGTTTTGAGATTTTCCCCAGCGAAATTCTGGTGGTTACGGGATTATCCGGCACCGGCAAAACGACCTTGTTGCAGTTATTGGCCGGTAAGCTTTCCCCAACTTCCGGCGTAATCTCCCTGCCGGATAACATCAAAGTGGGATTGCTTAATCCCATCTCTGTTTCCAAACCATTGATTGAAGTCATTGGCCGAAAAGACACTGGCAAAGGCATCTACTGGATGGGTGTAGTGGGCCTATCAGAGCCGTATTTATATGTCAAACCCTTTACTGCCCTTTCTGCCGGGCAGAAATACCGGGCGATGCTGGCCCGCCTGCTCATCCGAGGAGCGAACCTGTGGCTGATTGACGAATTTTGCGAGAATCTGGATGCGGTGAATACTCGTTTACTTTCCCAAAAAATTGCAACCCTGGCCCGCAAAGTTGGGGTGACGGTGGTGATTGCTTCATCCGATGCAAGCAGATTTATAAAATCCTTGCATCCTGATAGAGTCTTGATTTTGAAAGGGGCGACAGCGACGAATGGCTATGAAGTATTAACAAGTGATGACTTTATCGCTCAGGTAGAGTTACAAAACAATGTCAACGCCAGCTAGAATGCGATTGCTGCCTGAATATATCGAAGCAATTCGAGAAGGTCGAAAAACAACTACTATTCGGATTGGAAAACGTGGCGTTGCTACCTCAGAGTTAATATTTGAGTCCGTTGCCAACTCAATCAAAGTTCAAGTTATTTCTGTCTATTATCGAAAATTTAGTGAGCTGACCGAAGCGGATGCTCAAAAGGATGGGTTCAATACTCTCCAAGAGCTAGAAGTAGCCCTAAATGCGTTTTATCCCAACATCAAACCGCATACCTTATTCACTGTGATTGAATTCAGGGTTTGACTACGCTAATTATTTACCGATGGATGATAGCTTTCACCAACGCATTCTCGAAACCTTTGACTATCTACCGCGAAATGAAGATGAATTTTTTCATCAGCTTTGGCATCAAAAACGCCTCAGATTTGAAGGAACGAAAGGTCAAACTGATGAAATAGACATCCGCAGCGCCCAACTGGTTTGCGCTGCTCTTTCACAACAACGACCTTTCTTAATTGTTCTACCAGATCACGCTCCTCGACGTATGCCGTTGCTTTTCATCACCGGATTGATTATGCACACGCTGGACTTTCGGGGTAAGGCTCAGAATCATCGGGTGGTCTATTTTGGCACAAGTGCTTCAATTAAGAACTATCTTTCCCAAACTTTCATTCGCAGTCAAAAATTGTCCGACATCTTCAACCAAGCCCACCTGGGACGCACCACCCAATCTCAAGGTGATATTTCAGGCAGTTTACCTTTTGTGGTTTTCTCCTACTCCCCAACCAACGCCGAACATGTACTTGAAACCTATGGTCCCCAGTGGGTCTTTCTAGATTGTGGCGACGGCGATAAAACCGATTGGGTTCAACCTCTCTTGGAAAAATTATCCGAGAAGAAAATCTCTGGAATAGCGTGTGTCCAGAACCCTCTATCCAATATTCTTAGCATATTTCAAGAGTACGAGTGGAATATTTTTTCTTGGACTTCACTTCCTGCCTGTTCAACAAAACAAACAAGAACCATACCCTATGTCATCAGAAATGAATTGGCTTTGACGCAGGCTAAGAAGTTCCAGGCGGTGAACCGCACTCTATCAGGCTGTTCCAGACAAGCGAATGGCCGACTACAAAGAGATGCCTGGCGAGCAGTTGGCCGTTACGTGCGAGGTTTAGAAAACCTACCTGTTCCATTGCCATTCTTTGAGGCGGAAAGCAAGCATTACTGGGGCATTTACCCCCTCCAAATGCTTGAACAAACAGCAAGGCGATTTGTTGAAGCTGTAGAAACAGATGCTATTGGCAGAGCCTTACAGAAAGTCCTGATAGAAATTAATCCCATTCATGAACAATTGGCCGAAAATAAGCCTCCACTTTGGTTAGCCCTTGAACAAGTGTGCATTGATCCGCCAACGCCAGAGACACCCACAATTTTAGTCTTCCAAAACCGAGCCTACAGGCAACTTTTTTCATTGGCTATGTTAGCAGAGAATAATATTGCCGAACACGAACTACAGGAACTTAACGTTTGGCTTGTCAGTTTGAAACGATTTGTTCAATGGCAGTTGTTAATGGAACAAATAGAACGTACCGGCGTTGATGTTGAAGGCATCCCGCCTCAATTAAAGAACAGCCATCCTCACTGGCATCCTATCTTGATTGGTATTCCAACCAAATACCACTATGCCCGCTACGCCTATCTGTTGCGCCATCAGCAGGTGGGCGTTTTGCTTTTGCCCCACCAGATTCATCTGGCTGCCTGGCATTTTGACCAATGGGCTACGCGCTTCGACCAAGCGCTGGCGCAAAACCTGGCTGCATTGCAACGGCTCATTCCCGGCCCGCCGGCCCGTATCCACCTGCCGGTCAACCGCATCGCCTCAAAACGCATCACTGTTGGTCTTGAAAAGGATGTACTGATTGACGACAGAGCCGAGATCAGCCGCACCCGGATGTCAAAGCTGTTCAAACTGGCCCCCCGCGCCGAAGAATTGGCCTATTTGATGGATGAATTCACCGACCAAACCGAAGTAAATCCGGTCGCCGATGTGGATATGGAAGGCGCGGACGACTACCTGACCCCACCGGAAGCGGCCTGCATTGATAAGGCGCTGGTCATTCGGTTCCGCGAAAAATATGAGACCATCTTTAGCCCAGGGGATAAAATCCAACTCATCGTCGAGACGCCTCGCGGGCGCGATTTGCAGGAACGCAGCGTCCGTTCGCTCCGTCCCGGCGATGCCGTGCTATTCATCAACGGGCAACAGCGCCAAAATCTTTACGACCTGATCATATCCAGAGTTCACGACCACCCCACTTTTGCCCTCCACATCTCGCTGATTGAACGCTGGCAGGATGAACTCGTCACCTGTTTCAAAAAGGCGCAAGTGCCTCTCTCAACAGTATTGGCCCAAATGCAAGCCAAAGGCAGCCAATTGCAAACCGAAACCGCCATTCGTTTTTGGTTGTGGGGTCGGGTGATGTGTCCTAACGATGCCAAAGATTTGCAGCGCATCGCTGATATTTTAGATATGCCTTTTGTAAAACAATATCATCGCCAGATTGACCGGGCAGCCCGCCGTTTGCGCGGCATCCATATTAGCCTAGCCCGCCGCTTAAACGCCTGGCTTGAACAAGAAGCCCTCTCAAGCAATCCGCAATCATTCAATGCTGTGATTGATGAGGAATTGGGTCTGGATTTTAACGATTTCCGGGAAGCGTTAATGATTTTAACCGTTGAGTCAATCGCTGAGGAAGAGGGGCTTTTCTTGGTTTCAGACCTGGGACAGATAAAAGTCATCCGTTAGCCTTACATTGAAGGAGTTTTCATTTGATGAAAAATTGGACGCCAAAACAAAAAGCCGAAGAAGAAACCCTGCTGGTGAATTACTTGATTAACCGGATAACAGGCCGGGCGTCGGGTCGCTTGGACAATGAATGTTTGTTTGATATGCCCCGCGACAAATATTTTATCGGCAATCTGCGATCCAGCCACGGCACAACCGACAAGCAAGATACAGCCCTTCAGCGCGAGTTATTAAGCAAAATCGCGCCGGTTGCTTTTGGGGCTGACTTTTTGCTGGCCTCAAATGCTGACCAAATTCGGCTGAAGATAACCCTCAGTTGGACCTGCTACTACCGGGTTTTCCCCACCTTTGACGAACAACGCAAACTACTTCAGCTTGAAACAGAAAAGGCCCAAGTTGGTGAAACGCCTGTTCAGGACACAACCACCTTACCGGATGAGACAGAAGAAGGGGATGACAGACAAAGCGGCGCGTTAGAGGATGAAGAAATTGAAGCCAGAGAGGAACGCCGGGGCAGACAGCAAAAGCTGCAAAAGGATGCGCTCTGCCCCAAATTTCGCAAAATTCCTTGCCAGGCCGAAGGGCAAATAACGCTCAGTCGGGCCGGAGGACGCTGGCAGGTCAACAGTACAGCGCTTGTTCAGGCTTGCGCCACCGAAATGGAACGGGCCAAACAGGTGGTTGTCAACGACCCGGAAGCCATAAAAGTTAAAGGCGATATTGATAAACAAGATAAGATAGCGGATGAAGCCTTGAAGTCGGCGGAGAACTTTCAAGCCGAACTCAAAACCTTCCAGACCGCCGTCATTCCTGAATGGGCTTGGAGTGTTGATGAAATCAAAGTCGAGTCTGGCCCCCAGGGTGATGTTCTGTCCATCATTTTTGAAAATGCATCTCCAATGCCCAACCAGTCTTCCAACCGCGAAAGCTATCTGTTTGACGTAGCTGCTACGTTTGAGTTTGACCAAAACGTCGTCAGGCCGTTTGAACTCGAACTGGCTCCGCGCGGCTTCCGTTATGACCGCCTCCTGTGGGGGCGCGGCTTTAATTGCGCGATTATTAAAGAAAGTGACACCCTTTACCGTACCACCCACACACCGCTGTACGTACAGGCCCGCTACGATACCCGCACTCAACCTGAAGCTCGTTTTGATGCCTTGGCCCAAGACCCTATGCCTGTTTTGCGAGAAATCCTTGAAGCAATGCGAGCCTACCTGACCGAGTGGGATAACGCCGAAACAGCCTACCAGACCCGCTACGGTTCCGAATGGGCCAAATTCCAACCCGAATTTCAGCGTGACCGGGCGCAGTTTGGGGCCGAAATCGACCGCTTTGCCCAGGGCCTAAAGCTAATTGAAACCGACCCGGATGTGATGCTGGCCTTCAAACTAACCAACGAAACCTTCCGGCGCACCGGCGACCATCCCACTAAACCAAAGACAAGCTGGCGGCTGTTTCAAATTGTCTTTTTAGTGACTCAAATCTCCGGCATTGCCGCCCTTAAAACGCACACCCCGGCGGGCCTGGCCGAGCGCGAAATGGTTGACATCATTTACTTTCCCACCGGCGGCGGTAAAACCGAAGCCTACCTGGGCGTATTGGTCTTTCATTGCTTTTTTGACCGGCTGCGGGGCAAAACAGCCGGCGTCACTGCCTGGCTGCGCTTCCCCCTGCGCCTGCTCACCCTGCAACAAACGCAACGTATGGCTGATGTCATCGGTATGGCCGAACTGGTGCGCCGGGAGCAAGCCGATCTCCGGTTGAATGGCAAAGTAGCTGGTTTTGGCGTTGGCTACTTTGTAGGCGCATCGTCATCACCTAACATATTGAGGCCAAATTCTAACAAAGCTGAGGACCAAGTAGTTTGGAGCAAAGCTAATGATCCCCGAGAACGGGAGAAGTGGAAGCGAGTCGTCACCTGTCCGGCCTGCCGTACACCCACTGTGCGTGTTGACCTGGATGAGCAGAAGGTCAGGCTTATCCACCGCTGTACCAATGCCGATTGCGCTTTCCCCGATGGCAAAATCCCAATTTACATTGTGGACAACGAAATCTACCGCTACCTGCCCAGCGTCATTGTCGGCACAATTGACAAGCTGGCCGGGTTGGGCAACCAGCGCAAATTCTCGCTTATCTTTGGGGCAGTAACCGGCATTTGCTCCAGGCACGGCTACTTTAACGGCAAATGCTGCCAGGATGAATGTAAAGATGAAAAACAGTGGCAAAAAGGCCGAGTGCCAAACGGACTAACCGGCCCAACGCTGTTTGTTCAAGATGAGTTGCACTTGCTGCGCGAAGGATTGGGGACGTTTGACAGCCATTACGAAACCTTCACCCAGGAATTACTCAAAGAAATGGGGCAGGAAGGGCCGTTGAAGATTATCGCTTCATCGGCCACCATTGAAGCCTTTGCCCGGCAGGTTGAGCATTTGTATGGCCGCCAGCGGTAACAGGCCAGAGTTTTTCCCGGAGTCGGCCCTTCGCTGGAGCAATCTTTTTACGCCCAAACCCGCGACTATGCCCAACGCCTTTTCCTGGGAATTATCCCCCACAACAAAACCATCTTCAACACCATTTTGGAGTTGCTTGAATACTACCACGCCGAAATTCAAACCTTATATAATCTATCTGCCTCGGCCGCCAGCCCCTACGGCGGGTGGTTACAACCCGGCAGCGATGATTGGAAAGAATTGATTGACCCATACCTCACCAGTCTGACTTACTTCCTGGCAACCCGCCATCTCAGTTCCATTCGGACAGATGTTGAGTCGCACGTCAATTCCAATTTGGAAAGCGAAGGCTACAACGCACTCAGTCTGGCCGAACTGACAGGCAGCACTCTAACCGGCGATGTGGCCCGCATCCTGGAAAAAGTAGAGCGCCCTTACCAACCCGACTCGCCCGACGCGATTCTGGCTACCAGTATGGTTAGCCACGGGGTAGACGTAGACCGCTTCAACGCCATGATTTTCTATGGAATGCCCCGCCAAAATGCGGAGTACATTCAAGCATCTAGCCGGGTGGGGCGCACCCACGTTGGGTTAGTGTTGATGTGCCTACATCCGGTGCGGGAGCGCGACCAAAGCCATTACAACTACTTTGTAAAATTCCATCAATTTTTAGGCCAGTTGGTTGAGCCGGTGGCGATAAATCGGTGGTCAAAATTCAGCATTGAGCGCACCCTACCTGGCCTCTTTATGGGCGTGTTGTTGCAATTACTGGCAAACAACTCCGGTGAGGCGAATCCAAACCGCTACTATATGGTTGACATTATCAAAAAGAAAATCAGCACCGGCGAAATAACGCCCGATCAGTTTGCGCCGCTGCTCAAAGAAGCCTGTCGCGTCACCCAACCTGCTTAACCCGCAGAGGAATTTTTCAATGACGAAATCGAACAACGAATCAGCCAATTTCTTGACCAAATAATCGGAGCCAGTCCGCAAAGCACCTTTGTCTCAGAAGCGTTGTACCCCCAACCTATGCGGAGTCTGCGTGACGTGGATGAAGCCATTGATATTGAACTCGACGACACCGGCAGCCGTTGGGCGTTAAAGTAAAACCGAACAGGAGGAACTGAGTGCCGCTAAAAATGAACCGGGGCAAAAATCAGATAATGTACAGCTACCTGCCTGGCTATACTTTTGACTTCGACAAATCGAGCGCCATTGCCCAAATTGAGAGTATCCGGGGTATCCAGCGTACCGACTTGAATCTTCACCTAATTTTGCAAGCTATTAGGAATCAAGCCGCAGCCTGGGGCGATCTGGCCCCTGTGTTTGCTGACCCGCGTCGTGACCAGTTTGTACTGCTTGAACCGAAAAAAGTATACGCCCGACTTTTCCCCAAAGTCTTTTGGTGTCAAAACCGGCAGTGCGGTCGAGTGTTTGATTACAGCCGGAGCGATACTATCCCTAAACAGGGGACTTGCCCAACTTGCAAGCGAGGTAGACTGGCCCAACTACGCTTTGTTAAAATTCACCGGTGTGGCGACATCAAACCCTTAACGCCGCCATACGAATGCAAAAGCTGCAAGACTAAAAATCAATTTGCGCTTGACACTCGCGGGAGTGAGCGTATCTCTCAATTTGTGTGGGTATGCCGTAAGTGCGGCCATCGCACTTCAGTTTTTGCCGGATATTGCAGTGCCTGCAATTGGGAAGCCTTGAGTGGAGAGAATGATAACAAAAAGAAACAAATGTCTATCGAAGTTCACCGCGCCAATCGAGTCTTTTATCCTCACTACGCCGTTTTGCTCAACCAACCTGGAGCAGAAGTCAATAGATTGTTAGGGATTGACAAGTGGGAGGTGGTTGCCGGAGGTTTCTTTATGGAACTACCTGAACTGGCCGGCAAAACAGTTAGAGAATTTGCAAACGAACAACGCCAATCGGCCGCCTCAACCTTTACCCTATCTGAGGCTGAAATAGCCCAATTTAAGGCCAAAGGATACACAGATGACCAGATAAAGCTACTTACACAGATGCAGACCGAGCTGACAGACACGCGCCAACAGCAGCAAATTTCTCTATCCCCGGCCAGCATTAGCCAATCGCTTACACGACAAACGGGGGTGCCGGAAAGGGTCTGGCTGTCCGCCGGACAAGAGTTGCTGGAAGCCGTGTTGCCTTTTCAATCAAATCAAACGCAAAACCTGTTTACGCTTCCCAATCCAAACACCGAGCAAGCGCAGGCGCAAGGGCTGGTTTCACAACTGGGATTGGCGCAACTTTCGTTGGCTTCAGATTTTCCGATGACCCATGTTACCTTTGGCTACAGCCGGGCCGAATATACTCCGCGTGACTGCCGCCTCAACCCCTTTCCCGCCGACCGGGAACATCAAGGGAAATTTCCCCTCTTTGTGGATACGATTCAAGCCGATGCTATCATTGTCCGGCTTGACCCGCAACGTGTTTGGCGTTGGTTAGAAAAGAATAATCTCAAGGTGAGCCTACCTAAAGGCGCCACCGATGCCCAAAAGGCGCAACGTGCCCACTTTGTTCAACTTTTTAGCGATTTGAGCGATCCAAATATTCAACAGGAGTCAGTCACCTTGACTCAAACTCTAACAGCCAATTATATTGAAGCCCGGATGGTTTTTGGATTGTTACATACAATGAGCCATCTATTTCTCAAAAAAGCGGCCTTGCTATGCGGTCTTGACCGTATCAGTTTAGCGGAGTATGTCCTGCCTCGCGCCTTAATGTTTGCCATCTATTCTAACCATCGCTTTGGCGCAACCATTGGGGCTTTATCGTCTCTGTTTGAACAATCTCTACCGGACTGGTTGGGGCAAGTTATGGGCGATACCCGCCGTTGCATCTATGATCCGGTGTGCCAATCTCAAGGAGGTAATTGTCACGCCTGTACCCATCTGGCCGAGACCAGTTGTCGCTTCTTTAATTTGAATCTTGGACGGCCTTTTCTATTTGGCGGGTATGATGCGAAGATAGGCCAAATTGATTATGGTTATTGGGATGCTTCCCTCAATCAATCAGATAGTCTACAGCCGTGAACAGTCAGGTTGAACTTGTGCTTACCCTGCCAGAATCGCTTGGGCCAGAAATGGCTTATCTAGCCCGTGCGAGAACAACGTTGGGTGCATTAACCCAAATGGTTGCTCAGGCACAGCGGGAATTGGTGATGGCCGCGCCATACATCAAAGGAGACATTTTTGGGCAGGGTATATTGCAAAATGCTTTGCAGCACGCCGTTGAAAAACGCCACGTGCAGCTGAGCATCGTTACAACCGGCGAGAGTCTGGGTAGTTTCACCAATATCGCCTGGATTACAGCTAATCAGGCCTGGGTTCGTTTTTTCCGGCCTAAAACCAACGTGGGTGTTGAGCAATATTTAGGTTCCCACGCCAAATTCTGCTTTGCCGATGGGCAAATTGCTTACATTGGTAGCGCAAATCTCACCTTTTTAGGATTGCACCAACACTTGGAAATGGGGGTTTTACTATATGGCGAGTTAGCCAAGCAAGTTTCTGACTTCTGGAGATTGTTAATACTCAACGAATTTTTCGTTTTGGATGAAACGCTTGGCTGATGTGTTTTGGAGATTGGTTCTATCAACAACGTTGAAGGCCCGGCACACCATTGCATCCACGTTTGCGGAGAAAAACGTTCCGCAAACGCTCCCGCAATCGTGTGCCGGAGAGAGGTTTGGTTTTTTACAGAAAAAAGGGCATCGTGCCTTCATTATAATTGAGGTTGGCTTCGCCCGCAACCACGGCACCATGCCCCCGTCAGGCGGCAGAGTCTTCGGGTTTGTAGCTGGCTGTTTTGCCAGGTTGGGTAAAAAATAGCTCTGCAAATGCAAGTGGCCTTGCAAACTGCCGGGCCAAGCTAACAAATCGTTGTAGCCGAATTGCTACCGTGGCTTTTTTTGAGGTGGGTTGCGCCTGTGAAGTTGCTTTGGCATTGAGGTTGGCTTCGCTAACCCGCAATCGGCTAAACTTCACCGTTAGGCGCGGCAGGGGGAGGGAGAAAGGCAAAGCAAGCCGGGTTCAGTCGGTGTGGATGAGGGTCATTGCCCGCGCTGGGAGGGTCAGTTCCCGACAATCCTTCTCCACGCATTGGGGCAGGTAGTGGTGGGGGCTGCGAGGTTGAGGGCCGTTTGGAGCGAAGGCCGGGGCCTGGCGCCGCAGAGGGCCTTTATGGCGAGGGTTGTCCGCGCTGGGAGGGTTTCGGTCTGGTGAGGGGCGCTGCGGCTTGCCCGCAGAGGGTTGTGGGGTGAGCAAGGGATGTTCGCGCCGGGTTGGAGTGATTGGGTTGGTGGGTCCGCAGCTTGCCGCCCGCGCTGAGGTCATTGGAGGCGAAGGCTTGTCGCGCCTTGGGGGGAGGCCGCGCCTAACCCCTCATTCAAGCTGACGCCTACCGCTCGCGGCGTGTTCGGGTAGCTCTCTGTGGCAGTGGTTTGGGTGCGCGGGGGTGGTTGTGCAAATCCGGCGCAGCTTAACTCGCGGTCGTTAGCCCGCTCTTGTCGCTATTTCATTCGGAGATGGAAGTTCAATGATGGACACAAACATAGAACTGATTAGACTTGCCATCAGGTTGGTGATGGACCCCTCGGTGAGTGCTAAAATGGCCGAGGTGGCGAAAAAGGCGATTGCAGAACTAGATGTTTACAAGGCCGCTCAAAAGGCCATTGTTTCAGGTGCAATTGCACAGGGCGAAGGAGCGGTGGCAGCAGGAGAAAAAAGCGTCGCTATCGGTGGAGATGTCAGTGGCAAATATAACATCGAAATCGATAGGGCGCAGGGCGTTGCAATTGGAGACCACGCTCAAGTAGAAAACATTGTTCAAACTGAAGGCGGTGCTGCCATCGTCGGTGACGTAGAAGTTCAGGGGGGCGATTTTATTGGCAGAGACACAATTGCAAGTGTTGCTGGCAAGGATATTGCCGTTCCCTTAAACACGGCCTTTAACACAGTTGCGCAATCTACCGCATCTGTACTTGACCAACTCGAACAAATTTATGTTCAGGCCAGAGAGCAGGCTCAAGGATGGTTTCGTTTTAGTCTGATTGCAGCTACTGTAGGTTTTGTCTTGATTGGAATAGGGGTTGTAGCCGTTGTATTCGGGCAACTGACAACAGGATTGATAACAGCACTCTCAAGCGCAATTCCCAACGTAGTTGCGGCCCTGTTTTTTCTTCAATCCAAGGCCGCTAATGAACGGGTCGACGCTATCCAAATAAAACTGACCGAAGCTCGAGAAGTACAAACTGCCGTTGAAATTGCTAACTCGATTGAAACCAAGAGAGAACGTGATAGGCTGAAAGCAGAGATTGTGCGGAAAGTAATTGGATCTGTCAATGAGCCGACAAAACCTTCGTAAAGAGCGGAGCTGGCTAACAAGCGGTTCCTGAGAAACCGCCGGTCCAGTGAGAGGGTCAAAGGCGACAGAAGGGGGCTCATCACAGGGTCAAAAGCGCTCGCCGGGGAGGTTTGGCCTCCACGCGAGGTTCTTGGCGGGGGAAGGGAG
>JAJRVO010000119.1 GCA_024277275.1 Chloroflexota bacterium | reverse complement strand
TTGCGGGTATTTAAGAGCAGAATTTCCAGAATGATAGAATTTTGATTCGTTAATTCTGCCAATTCTGCTCTTAAGCCGGCAAAAACCAGCCCAACTGAGTGATTATCGGCGGCGCAGTTTCTAAAACGGGAATTGCTGAATACAATGGAAACCCGGCAAAGATACGCGTCATCTTACCAAACGGATACGACTTGTACACCTGCCGGCTGAAGCCACGCTCGCTGAATATGAGACGATTATTACCGCCATTTTGAATGATAATGAGGCTAAAGTGTATCTTTTTCTCTACAATAACATCTCTTACCCAACGGTGGTAACCACCGTACAAAACAGAGTTTGGTTGGCGATGATAGGGCTGAATGGTATAATGGAAACAGCCTTTCCCCCGGATGACTCCGAAACCTATTTAGCAGACCCGGCCTATGTTTATGTTGGCGAGTTAGAGGAGTTGCAATTATGAATGAATTATTACAACACTACACGGTTGATGTTGAGTTCCCCGATGTTAGCGGGGCTGAACATCTGGAGATGCTTCAACTTAGAGACAAACTTTTTAAGATAGAAGCTACGCTCTCCGTTTCTGAAAAAAAAGCTTTAGCCGAGGCTGACCGCCGGTTGGTTGAGCAAGCCTGAAAATTTTACGCCGAACTTTCTCTATTCATCAACTTTGAGCAGCGCCGTCAGACACACCAAATCCCGGTGACTCGCTGGTGGTGGTACTTAGACGTTTTAGCGCAACTACCCCGGTCACTCCCCTCAAAAAAACGCCAATTGGTTACGGCGTAACTGATTCAATGACCACTCTTTTTTAACTTGTTCCCAAACTCCAGTTTTGGAACGAGTCGCAAAAAGCGAAACTTCACTATTATGGCGACCCATAAATACGTCGATACGCCTCCAGGTTGACGTAAATCTTCCTGATATAAAGCCGGGGTTCCTGAAAAGGGATAGACTCCACAAATATATCCACATCGTCAGAGATTTTAATCCACTCTAAAACGTTGCCCGGCCCGGCGTTGTAGGCGGCCAGGGCTGCAAATTGGTTGTCCTCAAAAATTCTCAGTTGCTGGTCGATATACCAGGCTCCAAATTTTATACTGATGTACGGCAGCCACAACTGGTCTGTGTTAAAGTTGTCAAAACCGCCGCGCTCGGCGACGTATTCTCCGGTTGTTGGCATAACCTGCATTAAGCCCCGCGCCCCGGCATAAGAGTGGGCCGACGGTTCAAAGAGGCTTTCCTGGCGAATAATGCCCGCTATCAGGGCCGGGTCACGCTTGAATTTATCGGCCTCGGCAAAAATGACCTCCTCAAAATAGAGCGGGTAGTACAGGCGTTGAATAAAGATGGGGGCGTCTTCCGGGGTGCGGGCCGGCGATAGAAAAATCAACCTGGCCGCGCTGATAATACTTAAACGCCCCAGCCCCTTCTCTTGAAAATAGATGGAGAGTTGGTACATAGCCAGGGCGTCATCTTGCCAATTGTTTTTGGCGCTCTCAAACTCAATTAGGGCCTCGTCGCGCAGGCCCAACTTGAGCAGCGCGTCGCCGCGCTGAAAAGCCGGGTCGTTTTGTAATTCAACCCCAACCGCCGACAGGTTATCAGTTTTGGTCGGGTTTAACCACTGCCGGAGCCAGGTTTCGGCCTCTGCTTGTTCATCGGCCAGTTCGGTCTGGGTGGGCAATTTGAGCGGCACGGGTTGAGGCAGTTGGCCGGTCAGCAGGTCACGGGCGCGGAGAGTGTAGTAATCAATGGGGGCGTTGGTCAAATGGGTCAGCGCTGTTTTGGCTTGCTCTGCTTGGCCCAGCTTTTGCAGGGCTATGGCTCGCCAATAGGCGCTGTGGCTGATTAGCTCGCTGTCGGGGTATTTGTCGACCAGTGTTGCCCAATCTTCAACGGCCCCTTCGTAATCTTCCACTTTATAGGCAGACTGTCCGGCCCAGTAGAGCGCGTCGGCGGCATATTCGCCGTCGGGGTATTTGTCGACCAGGGTGTGGAGGTGGGCGCGTGCCTGGTCAAACAACTCGTCGCTCATATCCAGCCGGGCCGCCTGCCAGAGGGCTTCGGGGGCCAGGGGGTGGTCCGGGTTTTTGGCTGCAAAATCGCGCAGAACAGTTTTGGCTCGACTGTGGCTGTCTTGCTTGATGAGCGTTTGGCCCATTTCAAGATGAGCTTCGCCCCACTTGGGGGCATCGGGGTAGGCGTCGATGAATTTTTGAAAGGTGAGGATGGCGCTGTTGTACCGCCCCAATGCTTTCCAGGACAGCCCCGTATACCAGAGCGCTTCCGCAGCGTGTTCGGGGGGCGTCGACTCTGGCGGCGCGGCTTTGGGGGCAGGTTGAGTATTGGTGAGGATGGGGGATGCAAAGGTTGACTCAGCGGAAGGCGACTCATCCGTTGAGGGAGGGCTTTTCTGGGCCGGCGGCGTTGGTTGGGTTAAATATTCCTCAAAGGCAACAATGGCCGGTTGGTAGGCCCCGGCGTGATAATCGACCAAACCTCGCTGAAACTCGTCCACCGGCACGCCGGCGTTAACCAACTCAACCAGGGCCAGGTAACTGTCATAAGCCTCCGGGTAGAGATTGACGGCCTTCATATAAGACTCGTAGCCATCCTCAGGGTCGTCCGCGGCAATGCGCGCGTCGCCCAGGAGTCGCAAAATTTTAGCCCGGTACGCTCCGATTTTGGCGATGTCGAGAATGTCCAGGTATTGGGCAATGGCCGCCTCCGGGTTGTCGTTGAGCCGTAGCTCGGCCTGGGCAATGCCTTCACGGAGATGGACCTGAAAGCTGGGGTCGTCCGTGGCGTTGATGCCGGCTTGGTAGGCGGCTATCGTTTCGGTGTAAGCGCCGGTTTTTAGCCTGATATCGCCGATGCGCTCGTAGATGTAAACATTTACCGGGTCATCGGGAATGATGGTTCCCAGGTAGGCGTTAGCGGCTTCTTGAGGTTGGCCGGATTGCTCGTAAGCCAGCCCAAGATTAAACTGGGCCGCCCGCGCCAGTTCATCGCTGGGGTGTTGTTGCAGGAACATTTGCAGGCCGGCAATGGCTGCGGCTGTGTCGCCAATTTTTAACTCGCTGCGACCTCGCCAGTGCAGGGCTTGACGCTGCTCATAGGCATCGGCCCCCGGGTCGGCCAACAGCGCATCGAACTCAAAGCGGGCGGTTTCATAGTCGCCGCCGGCGTAGGCCCGTTGGGCCAGAACCAGCCGGTCGCTGGGAATTGGGGTGGGGGTGGGCGTCGGCGTGTTGGTGGGCGTCGGCGAGGGGGTTGGGGTGGAGGTTTCGGTGGGGGTGAAGGTTGGCGGGGGTGTGGCGGTGATGGTTGGTTGCGGAATTGGCGTCTTGGCAGGTTGAACAGCCGCCGGGACAGGTCTGGAGGTTTCAGCGTTAAGCCGGCAGGCTGAAAGAAGCATTGTGGCCGGCAAAAGTATAAACAAGGCGATGTGTCGCAACATAGATAACTATTATGCCACGAGGCAAACCAGACGCAAGTTAGCCGGTCAATTCATCAAAAAACCCTTGCTTTGTTACTTTTCTCCTCTTGTTTTTAGTACAGGATATGCTATACTCAGTAAAGGGTTACATCCTTAAGAAAACGCTTCTCCTGGTTGCCGGTTTAGGCAACTACACCAAACATCAATACCTAAAAACTGGGGAATGGGAGTTCACAAATATGACGGACCTGGTGGGAAAAACGCTGGGCGAATATAAACTGGGCGATGTAATTGGCGAAGGCGGAATGGCCACAGTTTACAAAGCTTTTCAGGAGAGTTTGCAGCGCTGGGTGGCCGTAAAAGTGTTGTATTACCAGGAAGACACCTCTTTGGTTCGCTTTCAACGCGAAGCAAAGGCCATCGCCACGTTGCGACATCGCAACATTTTGATTATTCATGAATATGGCGAACAGGACGGGTCGCCATATATTGTTATGGAGTACGTTAAGGGCGGTACGCTTGAAGATCGGTTTGACGGAAACCCTATGGATTGGAAACAGGCCATAGAGTTAACCATCCCCATTGCCGAGGCTTTGCATTACGCCCATCAGCAAGGCATTATTCACCGGGATATCAAACCATCCAATGTGCTGATGCCCCAAGACGATTGGCCCGTGCTGGCCGACTTTGGCCTGGTGAAGCGTTCTGACGAGGAGCAGGGTTTAACCCGAACCGGCACATTTATGGGTACGCCCAGTTACATTGCCCCGGAGCAGGCCCGCGATGTAAAGGTTGATCACCGGGCGGATATGTACTCGCTGGGGGTGATGTTGTTTGAGATGGTTAGCGGGCGGTTGCCCTTTGATTACGAAAACCCAAACAAAATTTTGCTGGCCCATGTTATGGACCCGCCCCCCTCCCCCCGCGAGCTTAACCCCAATTGTCCCCAGGCTTTGGAGGACGTTATTTTAAAAACCCTGAGCAAATCGGCGGATGACCGTTACGCCGATATGCAAGAGTTGGTCAATGTGTTAAAGGCCGTCCGGTATGCTCCTGCCCCTACCGTGGCAGACTCGGCGCAAACCATAGTTCCGGCCAAAAAAGAGGTCAAAGAAGAGCCAAAAGAAAGCGGAGGTTTTTTTAGTTCATTTAAAAAACTGTTTGGCAAAAAGAAAGCCGAGAAACCCAAATCAGATGAAGATACCGGCAGCAAAACGTCCCCCCGGCCTCAAGTAGATGTGTCGCCCGTAGAATTTGAGGATGAGTTTGAGGGCACTATTCAGTTAGACCTGGGGCCTCCTTCTGCCCAGGCTGGTCCCCGACTCATTTTGCAGGAAACCAATACACCCATTGAGGCGCCGGATAAAGATACGCTTACCATAGGCCGCACCTACCGGAACACCGTGGTTGATATTGACCTTGAACCTTATGATGCCAGCAAGTATGGGGTTTCGCGTCAGCACGCTCGCCTGCTTAAGCGGGGAGATTTGTGGCTGCTGGAGGATTTGAACAGCCTGAATGGAACTTTTGTTAATAATGCAGAGGTTAAACCCGGCAATCCGGTTGTCTTAAAAGATGGCGATGCCATTCGGCTTAGCCACATGTCGTTTGTTTTTTTGCAGGTTTGATTAACCAGTGGTCTCCCGTTTGAGTATTGGGGGCCGACAGATTGTTATTTTTAACCGCCAAGACGCCAAAAACGCCAAGAAAAAAAAGAGATCTTGGCGTTCTCTGCGTTCTTGGCGGTTACTTTTTAGTTGGCAGTTCACCGAATTGTCGAAGGCTCAACGTAGATTCGAGGGGTAGGTTGGGTTGAAGAATGAAACCCAACACAATCCGGCCCAAAATTGTCGGGTTTCGTACCTCAACCCGACCTACCCATTGCATTTACCCCTCAATTCCGCGTTGAACCTTGTCGAACTCATGTTAACTAAGGTTTTGGCTCAACGTAGCGATCCAGCGCCCGATTACCGGCAAACGGCACAAAACCCAACCCCCGCGAGGTTTGGTAGACCCAGGCCACATTCTCCGGCTCCAGAGCGTAGTCTACCGTAAAAATGACCGCGCCTTTGCTTTGGGCCAGGGTCAGGTCCTGTAAATACCCCTCGCTGCTCACGTGCAGCGTGCTATCCGGAAACTCCTCATACATAGCCCGGCACGGCTCTGACAGGCCGGCAACGTAAGCTTCCGTCTCAACCTCGGCCTCCGTGCGCGGTAGCGGGCAATCCCCCGGCGGGTCATCATCGGCGGCGCCGTCAAACCAAACCTGTTCTTGAGAGATGGCGTCTATTATCTCCACGTATTCATCAAACGCGGCCAACTCGGCGGCATTTTGGCCGATGACGATAAAGTCGGGGCGCTGGGCGCGGGCAAATTCCGCCATATCGCCCACCCACCAGATCATTTCTTGTTGTGGGTCAACCCCCTCCCTTTCGGCTGCGGCAACCACGTTTTCGTCAGAATAAGCCTCAACCCAATCCAGGTAAATGCCGTCAAAACCGGCATCGAGAATAGCCTGTAAATAGCCGGTCTCCCCCAGCCATATCTCACGCCATTCGTCGTGCCAGTAAGCTACCGGAAAATTACCCTCCCACCCGTCGGGATCCAGGGCAATGATCCATTCCGGGTTGCCGATGCCCCAGCCGGGCTGCCAGTAGCTGCGGAAATCTTCGGCCTGTCCAATGTCAATATAGGCAATGACCAGTTTGGGGTGGGGAGCGTTGCGCAGTTGGGCCACTACCTCGGCCATAGGATAGTCAGTGTTGTTGGCTTCAGAGGGGATAAAGTCGAGCACGACCATATCGTACTTGGAGGCGGCAACATCTTCTACCATCTCCGGCTCTATGTTGACGTCGATCATATAGAACCAGCGGGAGACATCGGCCAGCCGCGCTTGGCTGGGGGTGCGGTCGCTGTTGGCGGGCAGCGTTGCTTTTGTTTGCGCGGTAACAGGAGCGGCAATGAGCCACAAAGCAGACGGCATATCTTCCTCCTGGCCCGGATGCGATTCAAAAGCAATCCAGCGGCCATTGGGCGACCAGGAGGGCGCGCCGTCTTCGTTGGTTTCGTCGTGGGTGATGCGGATCGGTTCGCCGCCGTTGGCCGGA
The DNA here is from genome assembly GCA_024277275.1 of Chloroflexota bacterium. Taxonomy (GTDB): domain Bacteria; phylum Chloroflexota; class Anaerolineae; order 4572-78; family J111; genus JAJRVO01. Next base: position 906 of record JAJRVO010000119.1, on the reverse strand, counting down.
ACAGCGAAGATGTTGGGTACGGGTAGATCGCCGTGGTCGGAAGAATAGACAATCCAGCGGCTGTCGGGCGACCAACTGGCGTCGGTATCGCCGGCGGGAGCGGTTGTCACCTGCCGGACATCGCTACCGTTGGGGGCCATGGTGTACAGGTTCCAATCCTCGCTGCCGGGTATTCGCCGCTGAAAGAGGATGCGGTCGCCGCCGGGAGACCAGTTGGGTTGGCGATCATCGGTACACCCCCCCTCTGTCCCCCCCGTTTGCGGGGGGGAGGAAAGGGGGGGACAGCTACCGGTCAGTTGGGTCAGTTCGGTACTGTCGATACGCACTTTCCAAATGCTGCCCTGTTGTTCGTCGTCGGGAACGTCGTCGTCGAACTCAAAAACGATCCACTGCCCGTCCGGCGAAAAGCTCGGTTCGATGAAATAACCGGCCATAGCGTGGTCGGTCACACGCAACAAATCGCTGCCGTCGGCGGCTATAGTCCACACCTCGTCACTATCCTCACGGTCGGAGGCAAAGGTGATGCGCTTGGTGGCAGGGTTCCAACTGCTGCCGGGCAGGTTAACGTTGTCGCTGTCCGGGGCAGAGGTCAGCAGACTGACCTGGCCGCTGTCAAGATCAAGCAGATAAAGAGCCGATGGCCCGTCATTATAGCCGTTTTCAAAGCGAGTAAAGAGCATGTACGTTCCGTCGGGAGAGAAGGCCGGGTTTTGGTCGCTGGCGACAAGGGGCGGGCCGGTCAGGCGGGTAGCGCCGTCCGGACGGGTTTGGTAGGCGAAGGTGAAGGCCGGAGGGGATAACTTGGGTTGAGTAGAGTTGGCCCTAGTCTCCTCAGTGGCGGTTGCCTGCTCGATTTCCCCTTTGACTTCGCCCAGGGTAGGTTGTGGGGCCGGTTCTTCGGTTTCG
>JAJRVO010000118.1 GCA_024277275.1 Chloroflexota bacterium | reverse complement strand
TTGCGGGTATTTAAGAGCAGAATTTCCAGAATGATAGAATTTTGATTCGTTAATTCTGCCAATTCTGCTCTTAAGCCGGCAAAAACCAGCCCAACTGAGTGATTATCGGCGGCGCAGTTTCTAAAACGGGAATTGCTGAATCTACACCAATGCAGGGCTTTTATCTAATCAGAGAGGAACTGGTTAGGTTCTGTTGACATTCATTGATTGTCTCCAAAACGCATCCTGAGTAGGCAATAGCCGTATCGAAGGGGAGTTTTGGGGCCGATTGCGCATTCTGAGTGCCTTGTGGGTGTATTGAAGCGTGCGATATCGGCACGTGCCAACAGAACCTTGTAACTATCTATCCATCATTAATTGTTGGTAGAGTTGTTGGACGTTTTGATTGGGCGTCCCTCCCAATTCTGTGTTAAAGGTTTGGCATAGGTCAGCATAATGTGTTGCCAAATCATCATACAATTCTAATTGAGCATAAGCTCTTAAAACCCCTTGGTGCAAGTCTTCGCGAAAATAATCGTGGGTTAATCCTTTTTGGATAATTGCAAGGGCCTCTTGTGGTTCGCCGCTTGCAAGCAATTGCTTACCAGCCAACCCGACTACCTGCAAAAACCTGATTTCGCATAAGGTGCGGTACGTCATTCCCCACTCATTCAGTTCAAAACCGGCCAGAAATTGGCCTTGATATAAGGCGATCAATTCAAGCTGTAAGGACAAGGTTTCCTCTGAAGAAGTTGCGGTAGATCGCGCAAATAGTTTCTCAAAGGCCAATACATCACTCCATTTCAGGTAATTAGGGTTAACTTGGTAATAGTCATCTTGAATGATGATGTAACTGGAGTTGGCAAAGATACTATCACGTAGTCTTCGTAAAGTTTGGTGAAAATTGTCGATAGATTTATCACGGTCGGCGTCAGGCCAAATAACCAGGCTTACTTCATCCCGCCGGCAGCCGCTATCTTGACCCTCCAGAATCAGATAGAGCAAAAGCTCCGGGGCTGTGCGAATTCTACCTCGTTGGTGAAATCGCTTGAGTCTATCTGAAACGATTAGATAAGGAACGCCAAACGCGAAGACTTGCAGGCTGGGGCTGATAACTTCAATTCGCTGTTTATCCTGAGCTAACAGTAATTGGATGCTATCTTTTGTGCCGGTGAGTGTATCTGCCCGGTGTAAAAAGTGTAGTAATAAGTGTCGGGTTTCGGTGATGGTTGACCTCAATCCTTGGAGCAAGTCACCCATCGCCAGAGCCAGCTTGATGGCTTCTTGCAATTGCTCAAATGCGGCCAAAGGTCTTAGATCCAGAAACAGACTGTAGCTCCACCATAAGTTAACTTTAGCCCGCTCTAAAATATCGCCTTCAGCCAAACAAGACATAGCCTCGGCAAACAGCGTAAAACTGGCTGTATACTCTGACCGGCGCGTGTAGATTTTGCCTTGAAGGGCGGCGGCTAACCCTTTTTCTATGTTCAACCCCGTCTCGGTAGCAATCTCTTCGGCTTGGGTGGCAAGTTGGAGAGCCTGAGCCAGATCATCCTGTCCATAAAAACATTCGCCTATCTTAATCAGATTGTAGATTTCTAATGAGCGCACCCTGACTTCTTGGGTAAATTGAGTTGATAGCTTGTAAGCTGCCTTAGCCTCCTCGTATTCCTGACGGTCTAGATAAACATCGCCAATGCCGGCCTGGGCAAAGGCAGCCCGGCGGATGGCTCCAATTTGGAGAGCAATTTCAAGGCTGTCATTAAATCGTTCAATCGCTTCAGTATGGTTTCCTCTTAAATAAGCGCACACGCCTAAACTGTTTAATGTATTAGCCAGATCATTGGCGTTGCCCAATGCCTCCCAGGTCTTAAAAGCCTGCTTGTAGTGATGTTCGGCTCCGCTGATATTTCCTTGTCTTTCTAAACAATAGCCAATCTCATGGTGACAACTGGCGACAGTATAGATATCATCAAGTTGCTCAAACAGTTCCAGCGCTCGACGTAAATCTAATAGGGCCTCTGCAACATTGCCCGCAAATACGTAAGCCATTCCACGGCTTCTAGTAGCATAAGCAATAAGTTGTTTCTCTGCTTTAAGGGTTTCTAGCTGGTTAAGCCCTTTGGTGGCTAGAGATAGGGCCTCTTTGGGATGGCCCGTCATCCGCAATGCAGACGCTCTAAAAATCTGGGCTTCGGCTGAGCCAATTAAATCATTTTTCTGCTGAAATTGTTCTTCTGCTTGCGCAAAAGTTTTAGCGCCTGATCAAGTTGACCCAGATCACTAGCCTGTATCTGACCGCGCAATAATAACAGCCTGGGACGCCGGGTTAATTCTTGTACGGGGGTCTGGTCTAGCCAACTATTTAGGGTTAGGGCGCGTCCGGTGTTGTAAAAGTTTCTGCCCTGGCTTTCAAGGAGGCTGGCGGTTTCATCCCAGGCTTGAATTGCGAGATAGAGCGGGATGGCATCTGCAAAACGAGATTTGGCAGCTAAAAGGCGGGCCGCTTTAAGCGAGATTTTGAAATAGAGGTTTTTATCTTGAGCCAATCTGGTTTGTAAAAACTCGGCAAAAAGATCGTGATACTTAAAGCCGCCTCCAATCTGGGTTATAAATAAATCGTTATAGACCAATGCTTCAATGTAGGTTTGGGCGTTGGTGATATCCAAAAGCTCGTTGCAGAGTTCAACGGTCATATCGGGCAAAACTGCGGTGTGTAGCAAAAAACGCTGTAACTTAGGAGATTGCTTATCAAAAACCTCGGTGGCCAGGTATTGATAAATGGTCTCCCTGTCGTTGCCCAGACGTTGTTTTAAGCCGCCAACCGCTTGCTCGGTTTTCATCATGTGTCCGGCTAATAAAACCTGGGCAATGTTGCCGTCGGTGGCCTGGGCAATTTCTGTAGCGGTATCCAGGGCAATACGGCGGCCAAACCGTTTGCGCATCATCAGTTGTATTTCTTCCGATGTAAAGCGCAGTTCTTCCTCAGACAGGCCGGTGGCGCGGTCGGTCATCAATAAATCAATGATTTGACCCGTTTCTAGCCCCATATCGCCCCGGGCCGCCACAATAATTGTGCTTGCTTTGGGCAGCCGTTCAAGCAGTTGGTTGAGGGCCAGAGTCATACCGGCGCTAACCGCCTTGTGGTAATCGTCGATGATAATAATATGAGACCCTACGCCGTTCAGTAACTCGGCAATGCGACGCACGCTGTCCAGGGTGTCGCCGCGTTCAACCAGCTTTTTTAAGCTGTCAGCCTCAATTTCGTGAAAGCGGTCGGTGATGCTATAGGTTAGCACCGTTAAAAAGGAGGTGGGGTCGCGGTCTGCCGATTGTAGCGAACACCAACAAACCGGCAGATTTGTGGTTTGGGTAAAATCTGCCAAAAGGATAGATTTGCCATAACCGCCGGGAGCATAAATGGTAATAAAACGGTAGCCGGTTTCAATAAACCGCTCTAGCATATTTAGCAAGCGCGGCCGGCGATGGATTAAATTAAGCGTCGGCAGGCGAATTCGATCCTCAAGGGCCATTTTTTGCCTTGGTTTCTTTATTTGTGGTCATATTTGGCGAGACGTGTTAGAACCGATTATGCGTAATTCAGGATGCTATCGCCTGAATAGTCACAACTATCGACTGCAATTGCCTAAACTCTTATTATGCAACAACCCTATTGTAGAGGCAGTATCCTGTAAGGTCAAGATACTATTTAGAGGAATGTGAAACGATGCTTTTAGATTTTTTGAGAAGTTGCCTTTTTACCGGCTGGCTAATCCGCCCGCTATCTCTCCCCCGTCAATTATGTAGGGGTGCCCGGTCATGTAGGGCGCTTCAGCAGAGGCTAAAAAGGCAAAGAGGGCGGCAATCTCTGACGGTTGGGCGTGTCGTTTTAGGGGGATTTTGTCGTTGACGGCCTGCATCATTTCTGGAGTGTACTCCGACTCTTGCATGGGAGTTAAAACGTATCCGGGACAGACGGCGACAACCCGCACCGTGGGGGCCAATTCTATCGCCATTGAGCGGGTTAGCTCTATGACCCCGGCCTTGGCGGCGTTGTAGTCGGCGTAAAAAGGCTGGCCGACCAGGCCGTTGGTAGACCCCATATTAATAATTACCCCGCCGTCCCCGGCCAACATTCGCCGGGCCGCTTGTTGGGCCACAAAGAATACCCCGTTGAGGTCAACGCCGACCACTTGCTGCCATTCTTCAGGCGTGATATCCATAAAGTTGTGCCGGATACTGATTCCGGCGTTGTTGATGAGAATGTCTACACCCTGGCATAAGTCGTCCAGTTGGTCAAAGGCTTGGGTTACAGATTTAGCATCAGAGACATCGGCGGTGATGGTCCCCGTTAGGGCTGGTAGCTCTTGCTTAATCCGTTGGCATCCGGCCTCGTCGCGGTCTAGTACCACTACCCGCGATTCTTCTTCCAAAAATCGAGCCGCCGTTGCCGCGCCAATTCCGCCGGCTCCGCCGGTGATAAGAACTCGTTTGTTTTTTAAACCACGCATATATTACCCCTATGAAACCTTGTCATTTGTCATTCGTCGTTCGTCAAATCAAAAGGGTGTCCGTTAGCAAAATACATCATAAATAACCAATTGAACGATACCAATCTAAAGTGCGCTGCGCGCCTTCGGTAAAGGTAGAGGGGCTAAAAGATAAATTGCATTCAGCTTTGCCAGAGTCGACAATCCAGTCATAGAAAACATACGGTACCAGATTTTTGGGATAAAACGGTTCGCGCCTGGTAAAGTAGGCAGCTAACTCCAAAATACCGGCGACTTGAATCATTA
>JAJRVO010000117.1 GCA_024277275.1 Chloroflexota bacterium | reverse complement strand
CTCCAGCTGTTCCAAAGCTCTTTCAAGGACTTCAGGGTCGTTGACAATAGGCTCTAAAATAAAGCGTGGGAAGACGCGGCCAATAACCGCGGAAACCTGTAGCACCCGTTTTACATCTTCATCCAGCCGGTCAATACGGGCGGTAAGAACGCCCTGCAAGGTGTTGGGAATTTCAATTTCTGTTGCTGCGCGGGTAATTTCCCAGTGCCCGTTTGTATGCTCTATAGCGCCCTCTTCAATTAGGCTGCGGAGAACCTCTTCCAAAAATAGAGGGTTGCCCTCAGCCCGGTTGAGTAGAAGATGCTCTATCGCTTCGGGCATTGGTTCAATTTTAAGCAGGTGTTTTATTACCTGACGACTTTCTTCATCGGTGAGAGGCCACAGCGTTAATTCGGTGAAGTTATCGGTGTACTCTTGGACGCTTTTGGCTTTTATTTTCCAGAAGGTTGTGTCGCGCTCCAGGCGAGTAACACAGATCATCAGGATTGGATTATAAATGGTCAGCGTAAATAGATATTCAATAAGCGCAACAGAGCTTGGATCGGCCCAGTGTAAGTCTTCAAAAACCAAAGTGAGAGGTTGTTGGGCGGCTAAAACTTCTACCCACTCCCCCATAGCTAAGAAGATACGTTGCTGCAATATTTGCGGGTCGTTCAGCGGTAAATCGGCATCGGAATCGCCATCCAGTTTAACCCCCAACATAGTAGCCAGGTAAGGGATGATTTCAATTCTGCGCTCGCCAAATAGTTCTTCGCCCATTGCCTCAAGTCTAAGTTTTACCAGCGTGTCGTCGGCATTTTCCGGAAGTTCAAGATAGCTGTAAAGGATGTCGACAAAAAGGCGATTTTGAAAAGATTGGCGATAAGAAAGCCCTCTGCCAAACAGCCACAAGGGCGTGGCTTGTTCTTCTCCGTTGTCGCTTCCAACTTGCCTCATAGACTCGGCCACAAGGCGCGACTTACCTAAACCGGCATCGCCGGTGACAACGACAATGCTGCCCTGAGCTTCATACAGTTTTTGGCAGGCGTTGACCAAAATCTGGGTTTCATATTCTCGTCCAATTAAAGGCGCTTCCATGCCGGTTAAACCCCGTTGGGTTTGACTCAAGTCTCTGGCTGCCTTTAATTCATAGATTTTAAGCGGCTCAGGTTTTCCTTTAACCTTGATGGGTTCAACTTCTTCAAATACAAAGAGGCGATTGGTGAGGTTGTAAGTGTCTTCATTAACAAAAATCTGCCCGCGTATTGACGCCCCTTCCAGACGAGCAGCCACATTAACCGCGTCGCCAATAACCGTATAAGAACGTTTACGGTCAGTACCTACCATACCGGCAATAACCGTTCCGGTGTTGATTCCAATGTGGACGCCCAGCGTCGCTTTCAGGGGCATGGGAGGGTTTTCATTAAAATTGTCCAAACGCTCCATCATTGACAGAGCTGCTCGGAGGGCAAGTTCGGGATCATTCTCGTGGGCTGTGGGTGCGCCAAACAGGGCCATTATTTCATCGCCAATATATTTGTCAATGTAGCCGTCGTACTCGTAAATGGCTTCGCTAAGCTCGCTTAAAAGGGCGTTGATAAGCCGGACCACATTCTCCACCTCTACAGGCGTTTTGGCCGCATCGTTAAGAGCCGTGAAGCCGGAGACATCGGCAAACATTACGGTCACTTGCCGTCGGTCTCCCTGAACTGGAGCATTTATGATGGAAGTGCTCGCAATTTCGTCGGCGCCGGCTACCTCGTTGCCGCAACGGCCGCAATAGAAAGACCCTGAAGGGTTATCAAATCCGCAAACTTCGCATTTAATAGTCTGAGTCATCTTTGTGGAATTCTCGTTTAGTTTCTGCCAATTAAAAACAGGATACTTTATTGATGATAGTACAACCTGTGAAATATGTCAACGGCCTTTTTTGCCTAGAGACCATTCAGTCTATTAATTGTACAAAAGTTATTTGTTTGTGCAAAAGAGTGATTGTGGTATAATTTGAAGAATTAGGTAGGCGTAAACAAAAGCTTTAAGCCTGCCTATTGTTATGTACTGGAAGGAGAATCTTTTACGTGGCAGGCCCTTTAGATGCATTATTGGGGCTCTTCTCTCTTGATGTTGGTATAGATTTGGGAACAGCCAACACATTGGTATATGTAAGAGGCAAGGGCATTGTTATTAATGAGCCTTCAGTAGTAGCCATCGACAAAAGAACCAAAAAGACCCTGGCTATTGGTGTTGAGGCCAAAGAGATGGTGGGCCGTACCCCGGCCAATATTGTCGCTGTCAGGCCATTGCGCGACGGCGTGATTTCTGAATTTGAAATCACTGAGGCTATGCTCAACTATTTTATTAAAAAAGTTCATGAGCAGACCTTTATTCCGACTCCTTTTTACGCCCCGCGAGTAGTGGTCGGTATTCCCAGTGGCGTTACCGAAGTTGAAAAAAGAGCTGTATACGATGCCGCCAGAAGCGCGCGGGCACGCGATGCTCAGATTATCGAAGAGCCGATTGCGGCGGCTATTGGCGTGGGATTACCCATAACTGAGCCGTTAGGCAGTATGGTGATTGATATTGGCGGCGGCACAACCGAGGTCGCTATCTTTTCGCTGGGCGGCATTGTGGTTAGTCGCTCTATCCGCGAGGCCGGCGATGAGATGGATGAGGCTATTGTTAACTATGCTCGCCAAAAATACAACCTGCTTATAGGGCAACGCATGGCCGAGCGAGCTAAAATTACCATTGGTTCGGCATACCCCCTGCCCGAAGAACAAACTATCGCGCTCCGAGGGCGCAATCTGATAACGGGCCTGCCCGATTCCATTGAAGTGTCCAGCGTTGAGATTAGAGAATCTCTCAGCGATGCTGTATCGGTTATTGTTGATGCAGTACGGGATACATTGGATGAAACGCCGCCCGAACTGATTGCCGACTTGATGGAAGGGGGTATTGCTTTGGCCGGCGGCGGCGCTTTGTTACAGGGTCTGGCCGAGCGTTTGTCTGAAGAAACCAAGATGCGGGTTTACATTGCCGACGATCCCCTAACCTGTGTGGCGCGCGGCGCAGGCAAAGTATTAGAAAGCTACGACAAGTATGCCAAAGTCTTAACCTCTCTCCAGCGCGGCAGCACCAACCATCGCTGAGGCAATGATTAATGAGCAATTAACAATTAACAAATTTCTTGTTAATTGTTAATTGTTAATTGTTAATTGATATGACGGCCACAAGAAGCAGACGACAACTTTACATTGCGCTGATTGTTGCGTTATTTTTGCTTGGGGTTGCTCTGGATCAATTGGGGTATATGTCGTCGGTGAAAGCTTTTGTGCAAACGGCTGTATCTCCCTTGCAAAGCGCGTTTTCGATTGTGGCTGGAGACGTGTCCAGTCAATTTGAGGCGTCGGCAGATATTAGAACGCTTCAAGCCAGAAATGTGGAATTAGAAGCCCTGGCTAATAGCCTTATGGTAGAAAATGCTCGGCTCAGAGAGCTTGAGCGCGAAAATGAGCTTTTTCGACAGCTACTTAACTATACCCGCAATAATCCCCAATTTATTTACGAAACAACCTCAGTTAAGGGCCGGAGTACCGGCTTTGATCCCAGCAACTTGCTTTACTTTGTTTATGTGGACGTTGGCGCCCGCGAGGGGGTAGCCAAAAACATGCCTGTCATCACCGACCGGGGTTTGGTTGGGCGAGTGACCGCCGTTGGTCCAAATTCTGCCCAGGTATTAATGTTGATTGACCCGGCCAGCGCGGTGAACGCCATTATCCAGAATAGTCGGGTAACGGGCGTAGTGCGCGGCCATATTGACGGCACGCTTTCAATGGAGCGCATCCCCCCTAACGAGGAAATCAACCCCGGTGATATTGTGTTAACCTCCGGTCTTGGGGGTAATTTTCCCGACAAGCTGATTATTGGACAGGTTACAGAAGTCCTTCAGCGGGACCAGGATATGTTCCAAACTGCTCGCATCCGTCCCACGGTTGATTTTGGCAAATTAGAAATTATGCTTGTTCTCACCTCTTTTGAACCCATTGATTTTGAAGCCGAGATTTTAGAAACCCAGGAGCAAGATAATTAGCGCTTTGCTTGCCCCGGTGCTTTTAATTGGCGCCGCTTTATTACAAACCACCCTATCGCCCTATATAAAAATTACTAACGTTCACCCCGATCTGGTCTTGATTTTGGTTATTGCCTGGACCATTCTACGAGGATTAGAAGACGGCTTGGTGTGGGCCTTTATTGGCGGGCTAAGCTTAGATTTTGTCTCCGGCGCGCCCTTTGGCGTTTTTACGCTCACTATGCTTTTATCGACCCTCACCGCCGGTCTTTTTCATGGGCGAGTTGTTGGTAGCAGTATTGTTTTACCATTGGGCCTTGCTTTTCCCTTGAGCCTTCTCTTTAATGTCCTGGCCCTCCTTTTTTTAAATTTATTAGGCCGGCCCGTAGTTTGGATTGACGCTTTTTCTAACGTTCTCTTCCCCGTCGCGCTCTACAATACAGGCGTAATGATGCTTCTTTTTCCGCTCTTGTACCTTCTCAACCGCTGGCTCACACCACAGCAAATTTCCTTTTAATTTCTGGTTCATAATTTCTGGGGTATAATCCTTACACTATGACCGAGTTTCAAGTTCGTCTGCGAAGCTATCTGTTTAGAATAGCTGTATTGGCAGCCTTTGCCCTTTTGGCCGCCCAACTCTGGAATTTACAGGTGGTGCAGGGCGAAACCTATCGCGAACTGGCCGATGCCAACCGCTTTCGGTTAACCCAGGTGCCTGCCTCGCGGGGGGTTATTTATGGCCGCAATGGGGAGTTGTTGGTTCGCAACCGTCCTGTCTTTAATGTTGTAATTATCCCGGCCTTTTTACCCGAAGACGCCACCGCCGAGACTAAAGTATTCGCTCGTTTATCGGAACTGCTGAATTTACCCATTACCACCCAAATTGAGCCGGTCGCCGGCCGTAATAACGGCTACTTTCAGGCTATTAACCATCATCAATATAATCGCCAAATTCAACGCCAAATTATCAACCCTCGCAGCCGCCAATATGTCAACGAAACTCTGGGTATCCGCGATGCCGTGGACCAGAAACGGGTTTCTGCTCCGTTCTTGCCCGTAACCATTGCCACCGACGTTGATCCGATGACAATCGCCAGAATAGAAGAAGAACGGCTCGATTTACCCGGCATTTTAATTGACGTTGCGCCCAGCCGGGAGTATTTGTACGGCGAATTGATGGGCCAGATGTTAGGCTATGTTGGCCCCATTCCCGCCGGACAGTTTGATCGCTACCAGGCGCTTAATTATGACCTGGTTGACATCATTGGCCTGGCCGGGCTAGAGAGCGAATACGAGGAGTGGCTGCGGGGCATTAAGGGGCTGGAAAACATTGAAGTTGATGTTACCGGCCAAAAAATCAGAACCGTCAGCCAAAATGTCAAACCCAGACCCGGCCATAATCTTAGGCTCTCCATAGATTTAGGTTTGCAAGAGGCAACGACCAAAGCCTTGCAAGAGCAGATGGATGAGGTCAGGTCGCCGCAAGGGGTGGCTATTGTGATGAACCCCCAAAACGGCGAAATTCTGGCTATGGTCTCGTTGCCTACTTTTGATAACAACCTTTTCTCACAAGGCATCAGCGGTCGAGAGCTTTCCCTTTTAAGCGACGACCCGTGGACTCCCCTGGTCAATCACGCCACTGCCGGGCTTTACCCGCCCGGCTCTACATTTAAGATTATTCCGGCAACCGGGGGGCTGCAAGAAGGAGTTATTGACCTGGATACAACCCTGGTTGATAATGGCGTTCTCTACCTGCCCAATCGATTTGAACCCGATAATCTCGATTTGGCCCAACCCTTTTATGGTTGGTTTCGCAGCGGCCTGGGCAAGGTGAATATAATTTCCGCGCTGGCCTGGTCGAGCAATATTTACTTTTATCACGTGGGGGGAGGCTATGAGCCAATTGAATTTGAAGGCCTGGGCTTGGAGCGAATAGCCAAATACGCCGAGATGTTTGGCCTGGGAGAACCAACCGGCATTGATTTGCCCGGCGAGTTGGCGGGCCTGGTTCCCAACGCCAAGTGGAAACGAATTAACTACGCCGAAACCTGGCTAACCGGCGATACTTACAACTTGTCCATAGGGCAGGGCTTTATTTTGGCGACGCCGCTGCAAATGGCTAACGCTTATGCCGCCATTGCCAACGGCGGCACGCTTTACCGGCCCTACGTGGTCAAAGAGATTCTTGACGCCGACGGCAATTTGGTTAAAGTGACGGAACCGGAAGTGATTGGCCGGCTTGAGGTTAATCGCCAGAATCTTGGCCTGGTGCGGGCCGGTTTACACTCCGTTATCAATTGGAGCACCGGCACGGCCAATGAAAATTTTGACGTGCCGGGCCTGGACGCTTCCGGCAAAACCGGCACGGCTGAATTTTGCGATGAATACCCGCAATGTCTGGATGGCGAGGGCCGGGTCAAAACCAGCCACGCCTGGTTTATGTCTTACGCGCCCACTAACAACCCGGAGATTTTGACGGTGGTGTTCATTTACGGCGGCGGCGAAGGCTCCAAAGTAGCGATCCCTGTCACCAACCAGATTTTGCGCCATTACTTTAACATTAAGGATGAAGACGAAGGCGATGAGGATAAGCCGGAAACAGAGCAACCGCCGGATGCGGTGCCGACTCAAAAAACTTTTGTGGCTCGATTCTTGGGAACAGATACCTGGAGCCGGGAGGTAGCCGGCATTTTCGGCTTTGTGCTGGACGAGCAGGGGCAGGGCATCAGCGGCGCAGCCATTGACATCATTGCCGATGGGGTGGTAGCGGCCCAATTAGTCTCCGGGCAATCGGGCCAGTTTGACTATAACGACTTTGATGCAACCGAAGCCGCAATCTGGCAACTGCGTCTGGCCGATTACCCCGACTCGCCGTTGCTGCAACTGGAAATTGCCAACGGCCTGCGCTATCTGGTAGAATTTGAAGCTCAACCATCGCCGGAAACCGCTGCGGCCGTTAACTCGGAGTAATTGATTATAGATGTCCGGAAAGTTTCTTTCCACCAATAGTAGAGATTTACTAATGCGTAATCCGTAACGCGTAATCTCTTTACAAATAACGTATTACGAATTACGCATTATAGACAAGCCAGACAAAAACTTTTCTGGCAGACCAAAAATTATCCGAACCTTAAAATCTACCACTATATATTGTGGTATAACAAACTTTGGTGTACAATATATAGTGGCCCATAATATACGCAACTAAAATTGAGGCATCATAATAAACCTGAAACACTGAAAACTTTGCACAAGTACAACTGTACCCAAAACTGTCAACGAATGGGTAACGAATAGCGGCCAGATTTATTTGTTTATCATTTGTTGACGATGATGCAAGCTGACTGTTTTTGCGTAGTTTTCAGTGAAACAGGGCTACAAGTTGGTGGTTGATAGTTAATTATGCCAAATGAACGCATCATCATTAAAGGCACAAGCAGCGGTTTAGTTATCACTATAGGCCCAGGTGTGTGGCAGGGATTGATTGAAGAACTGGATAGTGGGCTGGGTCAAAAAGCCTCCTTTTTTAAAGGGGGGCGAGTTGCCCTGCGCGTTGGCCCCCGCCAACTTACCCGACCGCAACTGGAAGCAGCGGGGCAGGTCTTAAATCGGCATAATGTAACCTTGTGGGCCGTAGAGAGCGAGGCTCCCGGTACTCAAGAAGCGGCGGTTCAACTTGGCCTGGAAACCGACCTGTCTCCGCCAAATCTAACCGTAGACGCGGCGCAAACATCCGAAAGTCAGCGGGACTCGCTGATAATACAGCGCACCTTGCGCTCCGGTCAGGTTGTTAACCATCCGGGCCACGTAGTAATAATTGGCGATGTCAACCCCGGCGCGGAGATTAAAGCCGGAGGCAGCGTTATAGTTTGGGGCCGGTTACGGGGCATTGTGCATGCCGGAGCCGAGGATGGCTACCAGGAAAAGGCCGTAGTGTGCGCATTACACCTGGCGCCAATGCAATTACGCATTGGCAATTGGGTTTCTCGCGCTCCGGCAGATGATAGCGATCACGAATTTATGCCGGAAATGGCCTCTATTCAAGACGGCCAAATTGTAGCCGAGTCGTGGAACGGATAACGCGCCGCAGGCCGGGGGGCTTGGGGGGTAGTTCCCCCAATTTCCTCCACATTCTTGGGGTCAGACCAGGCTATTTTGGCGCAACAATATAAGGACTAAACATGAGCGCAACAGTAATAACTATAACATCTGGAAAGGGTGGGGTGGGTAAAACCACGGCCACAGCCAATTTAAGCGCGGCTCTGGCCGCCCAGGGTAAAAAAGTTGTAGCCATTGACGCCGACATTGGATTACGCAATCTTGATGTTGTTATGGGCCTGGAAAATCGGATTGTGTATGATCTGGTTAACGTGGTTGAGGGAACCTGCCGGCTACGCCAGGCTATGATAAAAGATAAACGTCTGGATGGTCTCTACCTTATCCCGGCGGCTCAAACTCGCGATAAAACGGCCATTACCCCGGGGGACATGATAGAGCTAACCAACCAGATGCGAGACGAGTTCGATTTTATTCTGATCGACTCGCCGGCCGGTATAGAGCAGGGCTTTAAAAATGCCGTGGCTCCGGCCGACCGCGTGCTGATTGTCACCACCCCGGAGGTTTCGGCGGTGCGCGACGCCGACCGCATTATTGGTCTAATTGAAGCCGAAGAAAAAGGCCCCGGCGACTTAATTGTTAACCGTTTGCGTATGGATATGGTTAAGCGCGGCGATATGCTCCACACGGACGATGTAATAGACGTGTTAGCCATTAACCTGATTGGCGTTGTTCCCGATGATGAAAGCATTATTATCTCAACAAATCAGGGGCGACCGGTGGTTATGCAAAATGGCTCGACTGCCGGACAAGCCTTTAAGAACATTGCTATGCGCTTAACAGGGCAAGATGTGCCGCTAATAAACTTTGAGGAGAGCGACTCTTTTATTACGCGCCTCTCAAAACTCTTTAAAGTATCCGGTTGAGGGAATATTATGAACTTGTTCAATCGACTATTAGGCCGCAGCGAATCAAGAAGCGGGACCGTCGCCAAAAAGCGATTACAACTTGTCCTTGTTCAAGATCGAGTTGACCTTTCACCCGGAAGAATGGATCAGCTCAAAGACGACCTGATTCAGGTCATCTCTAAATACGTTGAGATTGATAAAGAGGGCATTGATATTGCCCTGACCAACACCAAACGCCAGAGTCGTTTAACGGCGCATATCCCCGTAATTGGAGCGCGGCAGAAGTGATCAGTAATCAATAATCAGCGTCTTAGGCTTTCACATCGACAAAAAATTGTCGATCTTTCTTTGTAACCAATTTTGCCAGAGACCAATTTACAATTTACAATTTACGATTGGTTTTGCTTAAGTCACCTTAATCGTAAATCCAAAATCCAAAATCGTTTGTGTTAAAGATGCCCACAGCCCTAGAATTAACCCGCCAGGAATGGCAACCTTATATTGAGGCCGCCCGGCGACATCTAACTCCACCTAAATTAACAAAGGCCGAACAGCAAGCGCGTGAACAGTTGTTGGCTCGTGTACGTCAGGTTGCCGCTGCCTTGAAGAGTCGCTTTAACGTGCAACGGGTCATGCTATTTGGCTCTTTGGCCAATGCAGATTGGTTCAACCCAAACTCAGATGTTGATCTGGCGGTAGAAGGTTTAGCCAAGCAGGATTACTGGCAAGCGTGGAAGTTGGTTGAGGAGTTTATCAGTGATCGCCCTGTTGACCTGATTGAGCTTGAGTTGGCTAAAGAGTCGTTGGCTCAAGCTATTCGGCGATACGGAGTGGAACTATGAATACCCCGTACCAGAAGTTGGTAGAGCGAATACGGGGCGAAATATCAGACCTGGAACAGGTGATTGATCGTGCCCTGCAAGGTTGGTTAGCCATCCAGACAGCATCCACGGAACAATATGCCTACCTGGATTCTGTGGCGCTTAACCTGCATAGTTTTTATTCGGGGCTAGAGCGACTATTTGAGTTGATTGCCGGACAGGTGGATGGCAATCTACCCGGTAGTGAAACCTGGCATCGTGACCTGCTGCAACAGATGGCAAAAGATTTACCCGATACACGTCCGGCGGTCATCAGCCAAAGAAATGTCGCCGCCATTGATGAATTTCGGCGTTTTAGACATCTGGTGCGCAATGTGTATACTATCAACCTGATACCTGAGAAGATGGAGGGCCTGGTGAAAACCCTGCCTGAGTTATGGCCTAATCTTCAAGCTGAGTTATTGGCTTTTGCCGACTATTTAGAGGCGTTAAACAAAGCCATCCAGGAAGACTAAAAACTCTGAACTTAGAAACCTTTAGGGTCTGGGTTGCTGTGCATAAAGTAAAATATGGATCGCAGAGTCTGGCGGCAATTTGACTGGATTTTAGTCGGCATTGCCGCCCTATTAATTTTATACGGCGTTATTATGATCTTTAGCGCCAACCAAAATCAGGACGATTTGCGGGATTTGTGGTGGACCCAACTCACCCGATCCATTGTGGGATTGGGTATCTTGGTAGCTGTGGCTGCCGTTGATTACCGCTACTATGCCTCGCTCTACAAGGTTCTCTACGTGGTGATGCTTGTTTTTTGGCGACGCTCTTTATTGCCGCCGAGTTAACAGCCGGTACCCTGCGCTGGTTAGATTTTCGCCTCTTTCCGGTACAACCCAGCGAGATTGCCAAAATTATAATCATCATTATCACCGCCAAAATTTTGGCAGACCGCGACGGCGAAATGAACAAGTTTCGCAATCTGGCGCTTTCTATGGCGCTGATTGCGCCGCCCCTTGCCCTCATTTTTCTTCAGCCCGACTTGGGGACAACCATCATCATAGCCGTAGTGTGGTTGGTTATGGTTTTGATGGGTGGGATTCACTTGTTTCATGTTGGTTTATTGGGACTGGTCGCTCTGCTTGCAAGCCCGGTTGTCTGGTTGACTATGGCCGATTACCAGCGCGATCGGGTGCTGCTTTTCGTGAATCCCGATCAAGCTGACCCCGGCTATTTTAATATTCAACAGGCGCTCATTAGCATTGGCTCCGGGGGTTTGTTAGGTAAAGGGTTTAGTATTGGAACCCAAAACCAGCTTCACTTTTTGCGGGTTCGCCACACCGATTTTATTTTCTCGGTGATTGGCGAAGAGTTGGGGATGCTTGGCGCGTTGCTGCTGTTCGCCCTTATTTTTGCCCTCATCTGGCGCATTATGCGCGCCGCCGATTTATCCGGCGACCCGTTTGGCCGGTTGATATGTGTTGGCATTGCCGCCTTGATCTTTTTTCAATCTTTTGTAAACCTGGGCGTTAACCTGGGTCTATTGCCGGTTACGGGGACGCCGCTGCCTTTTGTCAGCTTTGGGGGCAGTTCCCTGTTTGCGTCCTTAATTGCGCTTGGTTTGGTCCAGAGCGTGCTTATGCGTCGCAAAACGTTGGACTTTGAGCGGGTTTGATTGAGGTTGGGAATGAAACTGATGCTTACCCCCAAATGGGGCATTCGGATATTTGCGCTGTGGGCGCTGGTTTTGGCCTTTCTGGCCTTGTCCAACCTGCTATTGCTAACCGAGGCGGTTGCGTTTTTGGATAACCGGATCTGGATTATCTTTATCCTGCAAAGCGCTTTTGGGGCAGGGTTTGGGGCCAGCGTCTATGGACTTTGGCAGCAGCAAAATTGGGGCCGAGTTTTGTTTCTCTGGACCATTGTGATTTGGTTTGGCCTTAATACCATTGCCCTGGTCGCCCCTGATTTAATATTTTTCTCAACCAGACAACAGAATGCAACTGCACTAATTTTAAACGGCGCTCGCTATGCAATAGCTCTATTCATACCGCTGTGGTATTTTAACCGGCCTTCAATCAAGGCTATATTTAATAACAAGATCGTAGAAACTGTCTGATGATCTTTGACCACAAATACCCCAGATTTTTACAGATTGTTATCAATTTTTATTTTATCTGAGTTTATCTGTGTCTATCTGTGGACGTTTGAGAACTTTTCAGACAGTCTCTTAGAAAACTTTACAACCGAGGAAATAGCAACCAATGACAACACCATCTAAAGCCGCCAGAGTGCGGTTTGCCCCCAGCCCCACCGGATTCTTTCACGTTGGCGGGGCCAGAACCGCCCTTTATGATTACCTATTGGCTAAAAAGACCGGGGGCGCATTCATCATCAGAATAGAAGATACCGACCAAAAGCGCTACAACCCCAAAGCCGTGTCGAACCTGTTAGAGGGTTTGCGCTACCTGGGCCTGGATTGGGACGAAGGCCCGGAAGTTGGCGGCGACTACGGCCCTTATTATCAAACCCAACGCCTGGAAATTTACCAAAAATACATCCAAGAACTGTTGGCTAAAGACCGTGTGTATCGCTGCTTTTGTACGCCGGAGCGATTGGCTCAAGTTAACCAGGAACGCCAAAAAGCCAAACTTGGCCCCGGCTACGATCGCGCCTGCCGCAATATCCCCCCGGACCAATCGGCTCGCCGGGCAGAAGCGGGCGAACCCTTTGTCATCCGGCTCAAAGTTCCCCTTGAGGGGAGCATGACCCTGCACGATATCATCAAGGGCGACGTCACCATTGAGAACCAGATGGTGCAAGATGCCGTTCTGATGAAATCAAACGGCATCCCCACCTATCACTTTGCCGTGGTGGTGGATGACCACCTGATGGAGATTACCCACATAATCCGTGGCGACGAGTGGGTTAGCAGCTTTCCCATCCACCTGCACCTTTACAACTATTTGGGCTGGGAGCCGCCCGCTTTTGTCCATATGTCCGTCATCCTCAACCCGTCGGGCAAAGGTAAAATGAGCAAACGCGAAACTCGCGCCCCGGACGGGAGGGTTTATCCGGTATTTCTGCACACCTTCAAAGAAATGGGCTATTTGCCGGACGCGCTCTTTAACTACCTGGCCCTGGTTGGCTGGAGCTACGATGACAAAACCGAAATTATGACTCGTGAGGAGTTAATTGAACGCTTCAGCCTGGAGCGGATTAGCTCCTCGCCTGCCGCCTTTAACTATGAGAAACTCGATCACTTCAACGGTCTCTACATCCGCAACCTGACCGTTGAAGACCTGACTGACCGGCTGATGCCTTACCTGGAAGCCGCCGGTCTTAAGGCCGACCGGGAAACTATGCTCAAAATTACCCCCGCCATTCAGGAGCGACTGACCGTTTTGAGCGACGCGATAGCGTGGGTTGACTTCCTCTTTGTCGATGAGTTACCCGCCTACGATCTTAACCTGCTGGTTCCCAAGAAAATGAGTTTGGCCGACATGCCCGGCATCCTGCAAAACGCCCGCGCTATCCTGGCCGGCGCCGACTTTTCCCACGACGCGCTCGATACCGCCCTCAGAGAGGGAGCCAAAGCCGTGGGTCTTAAAGCGGGCCAGATGTTCCAGCCCATCCGGGTGGCCGTTTGCGGCAAAAAAGTCGCCCCGCCTCTCTTTGACACCCTGGAGGTTTTAGGCCGGGAAACCGTCCTCAAACGGATTGATAGCGCCCTGGAACGACTTGAGGCTGGGGCCTAAGGTTCAAAAAAACGCACCCCGTAGGCAGGAGTCAAAAAGTGCACTTTTTGACTCCTGCTCTTTCAAGAACTTATATTTTCGCATTTACCTCGTTCCCAAACTCCGGTTTGGGAACGTTTTTGTTTAGGAAACTCTGTTTCCGCCGTACTTAAAACCAAGCTTCTCCGACCAATGCGTTCCCAACCCGGGAGATTGGGAACGGTAAAACTTTGACTCCCCTTATCCTTCGTGCTAAACTGCGGCTTTCAAAGCCTAATACCCAGAGGGAGTTTATGTCAAAAGTAGCTTTTCAAGGCGTCCGCGGCGCTCATTCGGAGCGGGCCATTTATCAGTTTTTTGGACCAGAGGCCCAGACGGTCCCTTGTCGATCACTGGAAGGAATTTTTGAAGCCGTTGAAAACGGGCAGGCTGACTTGGGAATGTTGCCCGTTGAAAATGCCCTGACCGGCTCTGTGCCGCGGGCTTACGAGTTATTGATGGAGCGCGATCTGCGCATTCAGGCTGAAACCATTATGCTTATTCAGCACACGCTTATGGCCGCGCCGGGGGCCAAGCTGGCCGACTTAAAGCGAGTGCGCTCGACTCTGCAATCACTGACCCAGTGCGATCAGTTCATCAGCCGCTATGGTCTGGAGCAAATTCCGTCTTTTGATACGGCCGGCAGCGCGTGTGAACTGGCCGAAAACCCGGAACCCGACCTGGGGGTGATTGCCAGCAAATTAGCGGCAAAAATCTATAAGCTCGACATTTTGCAAGAGGAAATAGAAGACGCCTCCTTTAATTACACCCGTTTTTTCATTGTGGGCGACGAGGACCCGCCCCGCGCCCAACGTTGTAAAACCTCGCTTATTTTCACCGCTCGCCACCTGCCCGGCTCGCTTTACCACTGCCTGGGCGAGTTTGCCGAGCGCAATCTTAACCTGACCAAGATAGAGTCGCGCCCGCGCCGTAATCGACCCTGGCAATATCTCTTTTATCTTGATTTTGAAGGACACTGGCAGGATCCCGTGGCCGAAGCCGCGTTGCTGGGCTTGCTGCGACGGGCCGGATTTGTCAAAATGCTTGGCTCTTACCCTATGGCCACTACCCCTCACCCGGATGAAAAAGAGACTCCGGCGGTGCAAGACAGCGCGGAAGGCGGGGCAGGCGCATGATTATAGTAATGCACCCGGAAGCGACTCCGTTTGAAATAGATAACGTGGTGGCCGAGGTAGAGACTAAAGGTTGGCAGACTCACCTATCGCAGGGGTCGGGCGAGACCGTCATCGGTTTGCAGGGGAGCGGTCAGCAGCTTGATCTCTTTCAACTGGGCCAGATGCCGGGGGTGCGAGATACAATGGCCATCACCCAAAAATTCAAGCTGACCAGCCGGGCGTTTAGGCCGGAGGACACCAGCTTTGCCATTGGGGATATCACTGTTGGCGGCGACCGGCTGGCGGTGATAGCCTGACCGTGCAGCGTGGAAAGCCGGGAACAACTGCTGGAGACGGCTCACGCGGTTAAAGAGGCCGGAGCCACGTTGCTGCGAGGGGGCGCTTACAAGCCTCGCACCTCGCCCTACAGCTTTCAGGGTTTGGGCGAAGCGGGACTAAAACTGCTGGCCGAAGCCCGCGAGGCCACCGGCCTGCCCATAGTGACCGAAGTGATGTCGCCCACCAAAGTGGACTTGGTGGCCGTTTATGCCGACGTGCTGCAAATTGGGGCGCGTAATATGCAAAATTACGACTTGCTTAACGCGGTTGGCAGGGCGCACAAGCCGGTCTTGCTCAAGCGGGGCATGTCGGCCACTATTGAGGATTTGCTGATGGCCGCGGAGTATGTTTTGAGCCACGGCAATAATCAAGTTATGCTGTGCGAGCGCGGCATCAGAACCTTTGATAACAAGTATGCCCGCAACGCCTTTGATGTCAACGCTATTCCCGTACTCAAAGAGTTGACCCACCTGCCGGTCATCGCCGATCCCAGTCACGCCGTGGGCGTCCGCCGCCACGTCAAGTCGATGGCCTTGGCCGGTGTTGCTGCCGGAGCCGATGGTCTCATCATCGAAGTCCACCCCGACCCTGACCAGGCCGCCTCTGATGGGGCGCAATCTCTAACCCCGCCCCAATTTTCTGAGATGATGGTCCAGGTCAAGACTATGGCCGAAGCGGTTGACAGGGTAGTGTAGGGGCGCGTACTCGGTAGTCGGTAGTCGGTAGTCGGTAG
>JAJRVO010000116.1 GCA_024277275.1 Chloroflexota bacterium | reverse complement strand
TTGCGGGTATTTAAGAGCAGAATTTCCAGAATGATAGAATTTTGATTCGTTAATTCTGCCAATTCTGCTCTTAAGCCGGCAAAAACCAGCCCAACTGAGTGATTATCGGCGGCGCAGTTTCTAAAACGGGAATTGCTGACCTGACGGCAGACCTGCCCTTTGTTGCGGGGATAGAGAGTGAAATCCGAGAGGCGCTGACCAACCTGGTTGGCAACGCGGTGGACGCCATACCGCAAGGCGGAACGATTACCCTCCGCACCCGGTTGGCCGGGGAATGCCCTATCCTGGAAGTAGTCGACACGGGCATCGGCATGGATGAACAAACGCGGCTACGCTGCCTGGATCCATTTTACACGACCAAGGGGAAACAAGGCACGGGCCTGGGCCTGGCAATGATTTTTGGCGTGATGCAGCGGCACGAAGGCGAGATTGAAATTGACAGCGCCCTGGGGCAAGGCACAACGATGCGGTTGGTATTTCCTCTCCGCGAATCGGTCGGGATGGGTGACGTTTCGCCTGAGAAGAGGGTTGCGGTTTCCAGCCCGCTGCGCATCCTGTGCATCGACGACGACCCGATGCTGCAAGAGCTACTGCGAGAGATGCTGGTCAGGGATGGGCACGCGGTGGTCGTGGCCGATGGCGGGCAGGCCGGGCTGGAAGCGTTTCGGGCCGCCCTGGAAGGGGATGAACCGTTTGAGGTGGTCATCACCGATTTGGGAATGCCCCATATGGACGGGCGGCAGGTGGCCCGGGCGGTCAAACAGGAGTCTCCCGAAACCCCCGTACTTCTGCTGACGGGCTGGGGCACGCGCCTCCACGCCGAAGGAGACATCCCGGCGGCGGTGGACATCGTCCTCAACAAGCCACCCGGGTTAAATCAGATGCGGGAGGCGCTGAATCGGGTAGCCGGGTAAGTATTGAGTGTTAAGGGTGAAGGTTGCGGAGCAAACTGGGGTCAGCTAACAAGCCGCATGTGGCCGACGCCCCAGGCTTGGCTTTTTGCGAGGGGGGGGGTCTGTTTTGCAGGTCACTGTTAGGCAAGGATTCGTTACGGTGCAACGATTCCCGGTTTGAAAAAATAGAGAAGATAAGATTTAGGTCAGGAAAAAAGAGGGGGATATAATCACAGAAATCGTTGTGAAAACAGCAGTCACCCATACCGTGACCTACTTTATTATGGGGTTACTTGCTCTTGTTATTTTTGATTATGCTCACCTATATGAAGAAACAAGTCTCAACTTGTTGATGAGACCAGTAAACGAACCAATGATAATGGCTGGGCCATTACTGCAACCTGTTCGCGGAGCATTGTTTGGTTTGGTATTATACTTGCTCAAAGAAGCACTCTTTGGGAAGAGAAATGGTTGGCTGGTATTGTGGGCAATGTTGGTTGTGATAGGTATTGTGGGCACCTTTGGGCCAACACCGGGTTCGATGGAGGGGATGATTTATACGATATTACCGCTATGGCTACATTTGATAGGATTGCCAGAAGTTGTCCTGCAAGCATTACTCTTATCCGTAACACTTTACTATTGGGTCAATCATCAAGAAAAGAGATGGCTTAATTGTGTGATGGGTTTAAGTTTTTTTATTGTGTTATTGTTACCCAGCCTGGGTTTATTGGTAGGACAATCAAAATAAGATTGTGGTTCAAGTGGCAAGATTGGGTCTTATGGGTGGTACAAATCCGCCCAACAATCAAGTACTGCAAAATATATCATTTGACAATATTATCGCTTAGTGATACTACCTTGATGTGATTAAGTCATCTGCTTCCAAAGAAACCGAGAAAGTATTTCGCGGCAAGGTCTCAAAAAAACTACCGTTTGATATTCAAAAAACTGCTCGCCGCAAATTATTGTATCTTGATGATGCCGAAGATTTACAGGACTTGCTGGCCCCCTGTACACCTTTAATCGCTATTATAGCATCAGGTTATTTGTTAAAGAATTTCCAGGCTATCTGGAAAAAAAGACGATTGGACTTTAAAACAAAAACTGCTGCGAGCAATGCTCGCAACAGTCACAGTACGAGGGGATGCGCTCTGTGGTTGGCACCCTAACAGCGCATTCTACCCCTTATTGAAACACGGATGCCTCGAAAGTTCGTGGCATCCGTGTCACTACGGGAGCGACGGGACTTGAACCCGCGATCTCCGGCTTGACAGGCCGGCGTGTTAACCACTACACCACGCCCCCAAATTGTAATATGAATTATAAGTCAATTGTTGTTTTTGGCAAAATTCACTTAAACTGGGAGACCAGGATTCGAACCTGAATAGACGGCTCCAAAGGCCGTTGTCCTACCATTAGACGATCTCCCAAAATTTGTTATTTGAAGGTTTTGTTAAGTCTAACAAAAGCTTTTCAATAGAAACTAACTAACCAGCCATCTACTAGCTGGCTAGCTGACTGACTGGAGCTTTTGTTATTACGTGATAGATTATAGCTTTATTTTATTTATTGACAAATCAGGGCGGGATCTCTTGATCCCGCCCTGATACTTTAGGCTCCCAGTAGTCTGTCAGATGGACTGTGTCGCCGATGCAGTTTTCCCAACTGTTGACGACCAGTTAGCAGAACGTATTGCTCTACAACCGCAGTTGTCTTCCATCCTCCCAACCGTTTCAAGCTAATTACATCACCACCTGTTACGGGCCAGAATATTTGGTAATAAAATGTCGGACTGGATGGAAAAAAGAAAGACAAAAGAGACCCGTGAGGGTCTCTTTTTCATTTATGGCGTCCAATAGCCACCTGTGTGACCGCCAAAGTACCAATGAAGT
>JAJRVO010000115.1 GCA_024277275.1 Chloroflexota bacterium | reverse complement strand
TGAGTAGGGTTCAAAAAGCTAAAAACCGGACTATTTTGGCCTGATTTTCTCAACAAAATTGACTTTGACCAAAGTTAGTGACACCGTCCTGCTGCTTTGTTTCCTTCCTCTGTATCGTCGTCAAAATGGTCAAAGTCGAGAGGTGAATGTTTCTCCGACTCGACCCTGGTACGGATCAACA
Source organism: Chloroflexota bacterium (assembly GCA_024277275.1). Classification (GTDB taxonomy): domain Bacteria; phylum Chloroflexota; class Anaerolineae; order 4572-78; family J111; genus JAJRVO01. Next base: position 14,610 of record JAJRVO010000115.1, on the reverse strand, counting down.
ACCAGGTTTGGGCTACCTGCCGGCGAGGTGGGGGTAGCCGTTGGAACAGGCGTATTGGTTGCCGCCGGAGGCGATGTGCTGGTTGCCTGCGGCGTATGAGTTGGAGTATGGGTGGCGGTTGGCGTAGCGGTGGGGGCAGGAGTAGGGGTAGATGTGCTTGTTGCGGTGGGGGTGGGTAAAGGTACGCCGCCGAAATTTATATTGCTAACGCCTACTCCGCCGCTAATCAAAACGGCCTGGGCGTCTGCCGACACCGGCTGGTAGCCAACCGCAGCCCAATTGACCTGAATAGTATAAACGCCGTCAACCAAAGTAGTGAAGATATAGAATCCATCGGGGCTGCCAGACGTGGTACTGGCGACAGACGGCCCCCCCAATGTGACCGGCGCGCCGGTCACGCCCGGCTCGCCTGTATCCAGGATGCCGTTCATATTAATATCGTAATAAACATAACCGGAGATGGTGCTGGGCAGTGGGGTTGGGGTAGGGGTATTGGTCGGGATGCCGGTTGGAGTGTCTGTTGGGGTTGGGGTATCGGTCGGGACTCCGGTGGGAGTCGCGGTAGCGGTTGGGGTCGCAGTAGGGGTATCGGTAGCGGTTGAGGTCGCGGTTGGGGTAGGGGTATCGGTCGGGGTTTGGGCCGATACTTCCAGGGGAATAGCGACTAGAACCAGGAAGGCAATAACAAGTTCTATCAGATATTTCTTTCGGAACATTATTTTCTCCTGACAACTTTCATGGCCTGAATAAACTCATCGTAGGTTTTATGAAATATGACGCCGGCCCGGGCAAATCGTTCAGACAAATAGGAACTGGGCGGCGTTTTGGTTTTAAATATTTGCCCGTCTTTACCGGCGTCAAACAAGATCGCTGTTTCAAAAACGGTTTTTGAGGCCGACAAACATTCGGCTATGCCTGTTACCCGTCGTTTTCCCGATGGAAAACGACGGGTAACAGGCATAGCCACGTAATCGGCCCATTTTTTCAAAGCGTCTGCCGGCGAATTGGCGTGGATGGTAGCCATAGAACCATCCACGCCGGTATTCATTGCCTGCATCAAATCAAACGCCTCTTTGCCCCTGACCTCTCCGACCAACACCCGGTTAATCGTCGTTTGGATTGCTTCAACTACCGCGTCGCTATAACCCGCCATCGCTCAACTCCAAAGATTAGCAAACGTCACAAAGGCCGGAACCAAAATCAAGGAGAACAGGGCCGGCATCAGGAACAGTACGCCGACCGCAATCGAGGTCAATACCCGCCCTTTGATTTCCTTTTTGCGTTCGGCAATCCGCACGGCCCGGATGAGATCGTACAGAGATTGCAAAACCACCTGGGGGTCGTCAGCTTCCTCAACCTGGCGTAAGGCAATTGCCACTTGCAACAGCGCATTATCAGGAAAGAGGGCGGCGGACTGCTCAAACTGGTCGAACAGATTCGCCCCGCCTTCAGCCAGGCCAAGAACCTGTCGCAATTCTCCGGCCAGTATTGCGTCAGGCCGGCTGTCGGCCACGTAAGCGTCAAGCACCTCCTTCAGGCTTCGCCCCTCGCCCACATTCAGGCGCAGAAAACTTATCAGGTCAGGCACATCCCGGTAGACCCCCGTTGCCAACCGGCGCGTGACCTGACCCTTCCAGACCACTGCCGGCCATAATAGTCCTAATAACGAAAACAAAATGCCCGGAACAAGAGCGTGCCACCACTCTCCTACAAAAAACAGCAGCGTAAGCGAGATGGGAACGCCGGCCATAACGCCGATAATTTGCAGAATTCTTTTCTGAACCGGGCTGATATCGGTGCGACGGCGGGCTGCTTCCATAGCTTGCCGCGCTTCGCGTAAAGCCTCGTCTCCCATAATGGCGATGATGCTTTCCCGCACCGATAACGCCAATGATTTTGGCGGCGTTATGGCCATACCGGCCGATATGCCGGCTATTAAGACAAAAAAGGCGTAAGCTCCAAATAGGTTAATAATTCTAACGGCGGCATTTTGGCAATGGCGTTACCCAGGACATTGAGTAAAACGACCATAAGCAGAGAAAAAACGATAGCGGCCTGTCCGGGAATGGTGGTAAATAAATTAACGGCAATGTCCGGGGCAAAAAAATTGAACGCTATCACTGTAATCGGCAACGTGCCGGTGACAATCCAGCGCGAATATTTTGATTGGGCCAGGTCGGCTTCCAGTTCCAGTTGCAGAGCGTAAGTATCTACCAACGCTTGTTGTAGAATTTGCAATCTCTCGGCAATCTTATGAGCCGGCATTTGGACCCGGGTGGCGGTTGCCAGATGACGAAAGATGCGTCGCAACCGCCATGTATCCTTGTAACGGGGCGAATCTCTAAGTTGGGATAGTACTTGGGTAATATTAGCTCCGCCGGCGGTCGGCCCGACAATAAATTTTTTAACGTCTTCCGCCAAAGGGCCGCGTAAACTGTTCTGGCTCAAATCATCTAAAGCCGGCAGTAGTGATTGTCCCCCCTGGAGTTTCAAGATCAACAACTGCAACAGACTGAGAGCTGCCGTGTTCATCTCCGTCACCCACCGGGAGCGAGCGCTGTTGACCAACGAGGTTGGAACCACCCATCCTCCCAGGATTCCTACCGGCACGCCCAGTACCGGCCCCAGGTAAACGCTCAAAGCAATACCTGGCCCGAGGCCGCCTAACACGGCTGCCAAAACAACGACGCCGGATGAGATGGGCGCGGGCGGCTGGTCCCAGGCGTCCTGATCGCGGCGACTCTGCTTTATCACCCCTTCTTGTTTCTTGCGCCACCGGGTATTAACAATAGTCACGCCCAGGAATAGACCAATAGCGGCAAACAAGAGTAAAACCAACCGCTCGTCCAGCGTGATTTGAAACGTCAATAACTCAGTCATTTTGCAACGCTTCCAATGATTTGATGAAGACGTCGGTGCGGCGATAACCGGGAATTTGGCTAAAATATTGTAATGCGTCAGCCCACCTGTTCTCGTTCATCGCCAGAACGCCATTCAAATAAAGTTGGTGTTGGCCGCTAATTTTATCGCCGGCCGACCGGGTGTAAGTCGCCACATTTAATTTGGCCAGGTCAACCTCAATCGCGCCGGTCTGCCCCTCTAATTCCTGAATCTTCGACGCGATTTCCAGCATCCGGTCCGGCTCCAATTCCTCATCAATTAAGGCAAACATTTCATGGTAGATTCTCAAGGCGTGGTCGGCGGAGACTCCGGATGAATTGAGCCAAACATCCAATGTTTCCAGACGCAACCGCCTCACTTCATCCTGAAATTCACGATTTAGATTCTCAACGGGGACCTGACGAAGCGAGGCGGCAGCCAGGCGCGCTTTGCCCTGGGCTATCATTGTTTTAACCCGGCGGCGGGCCGAAGCCCACTTTTGTTCCAGGGACAATCCCTTTTGTAGTTGTTCCCGTAGTTCTCTCAAATCCTGTCTGGCATTGACCGCTATTCGTAAATCAACTCTGTTATCTAAGTCGTTGATAGCCGTCGAAAGTTGTTTCCATTCGCGGTCGCGGACCAGGGTCTTGATCCGGTCAATAAATTGGCCGGCCATACGTAACAGATCGTCCCATTGGCCCATCGCTCGCATCGCCTGGCGCAACTTCGATTCGGCGTCCAGGTAATTGGCTGTTGGCGCAGTCCGCAACAGTTCTGTCAGCAGCCTGACAGCCTGGGCGTAGTCCTCCTGGTCAAGAGACAGACAGGCGCGTTGGTATAACTCGTGTTGGTGCGTATCAACCGCGTTGCCGCCCAGTCCCTGTTTGCTGACTTCGCCTCGCACATCAGCCATTTTGAGGGCAAAAGCCAGGTCTTCAGGCAATTGCCACCGGCTGTTCTCGTCATTTCCCTTTCCCCGCCACTGATTCATCCATCGCCAATTAACCACAACCTGTTTGGAGCCGCCGTTCATTTCCGAAACTTCAATTTCAGCTTTCACGACCATATCCAGACATATATCACCATTTTTAATGCCGGTGACATGTTCAATCGAGGTGATAATGCGCCGGCCGTCGGGTAATTGGGTGCAATGAACAACAAAATCAAAAGCGTTGGCGACCGCCTCTTTGGCCAACTGCTTGTTACCCACGTAAGGCGATAGGGGAGGGGCAGCCTTTATTTGAGCGTTGGCGGCCAGGCGCTCAACGACCTGGCGACTGTTGCGGCCATGCAATGTCGTCAAAATAGCTTTCATAGCTCCGGCAATAAAGAGCAACCAGCCCGCTTCAGACCCTCGCGTTTCACCCACGACGACCACCTGCACGTTTTTACGCAGGCTGTCAATAGTTAACGTAGCCAGCGATACGGTATCGCTGTCGGGCGGCACTTCAAAAAACGAAATCAGCCGGTTACGCGGATTGAGTTCGGCTGCTTCCTCCAGTAAGGAGATATGCTGGCCCTCAACCATTGACAGCAGCACTTCCAACAAAGTTGTTTTGCCGCTGGCCGGCTCGCCGCCGACAATGATCGAGGCCGGGATTCGCATCAGGGCCCGCAAGAAATCGGCTACATCGTCATCCATCATACCTTTGGAGACCAGGGTTTCCAGGGTCCACGCCTTCTCCCGCCCCCGGCGCAGGGCGCAAAAGCCGCCGTACCGGGGCGTTACCGGGTTTATGGTCAGATGAATACGCACCACCTGGGGCGGCGGAAAGGCCAGGTCTGCGGTCGGCTGGGCGGGCGTGAGCTGCTGCCCGCCGCGAATAGCCAGATTTTTGATCACCTCAACCATCCGGTCCCGGGACTCAAAACCAAAGGGGGATTGGTATGTATGGCCTCCTTTTTCATAAAGGATCATTCCCTCGTTTATCACAGTAATCGAGGTCACTTCATCATCCTGCAACAGGGGTTCCATTGCGTCCAGGCCCACTGTTTGGGCGTACATAGATTGAACCAGCGTCTCGGTCGGCGAGGCGAATCGTTCCCGGTGATGTTCGCTGGTGTAGTCCGAATGAATCAACGTTCCGGCCCGAATGCACTCTTCCAACGCTTCGTTGATAATTTTTCGTCTTTCGCCCGCGTCCATTCGGGCGAAAGGATTAAGCACAGCCGCCGGAACGCTGTTGACCAGGTAAGCCCTTACCGCGTCTCGCTGTCGCCCGGTCAATTGAATCTCGGTTGGTTTCAATCGAAGCGCCAGATAATCGCGCGCTCCAACGAGTGAGGAAGTCATAAACTAATCGCTTTAGCTTGGATAGTTGACATTTTAGCTTTTTGAAAGTCCCAGGTCGTTCTCTGCAAACCAATCGGATAGCCGGTCAATTTCATTCAGAAATCGATTACTGCCGGCCAATTTTGATAACATCCCCTTTTTTGACGACTCGACATATTCTGCCACAGTCTGTCCGGCAAGCTGGCTGCGTTCAACCGCCGGGTCATAAGGCAACACGCCGGCCAGCGGCATTTGCCAGTCACGTTGTAATTCGGCTTCAGACCAGCGGCGACTCTCATTCGTCGTTTCAATCACAATCATCCGGGCCCGGTCGCGGATATTCAACCCGCTGATAATTTCAGCAGCCCCCTTAAACCCGCCTATTCCGAATGTCTGGTTCACCGGATAGAGCAGATAGAAATAGGCGTCAGAATTGGCGGCCAGGACAGGGATGAAGGGGGTGGCCCGAACATTGCCGGGCAGGTCCATCAGGATGACCTCGAATCGTTCATCCTTGATGGCGTTAAAAATAGCGGCGGCTGTCATTTCATTAAGATAATCATGTTCGTAATCCCGCCTGTCAGGGGCCGGCATAACAAAAAGGTTATGGCTGTATTCATACAGGTAGTTTTGGATAATCTGGTACGCATCTTCTCCCCGGGAAATTTTCCGGGCCAAATCATCAATAGACAACGCAGACGGGGGCAATTTCAGGGCCATAGACACATTGCCGTCGGCTACATCCGCGTCCACCAGCGCGACTCGCAACCCTTTGCGAGCCAGATTATCGGCTAAATTGACAACAACTGACGTTTTGCCGGTCCCGCCTTTGGTGTTGACAATGGCCAGAGCGACACTATGTTCAGTCTTTAACGGGTTGCCGCCAATGGCCGCAGCCAGGTCGTTAACCGTAACCTTCTGAAAAACAAATGTTTTTGCCAGACCTGACAGGTCGGCTGCGGTAAAAATGATATTCTGGTCTATCAACACAATCCAGGTCAGGTCTCGCAATGGACTCATACGCATTGCCTTGCGAATAAATGCCACCGTTTTATCGGGCGGCGACAGGTCGTGCCCCAGCAGAACAACGTCCGGTAATTGACCGCCGTTGTTCTGTAACATTGCGGCTGCGGTACGCAGATTTGTGGCCATCCCAAACGCGCGAATATCATATCCCTGCTGTAGTTCGATGTACAGCGGCGAATGGTAAGCGTTGGTGACAAAAAGAACTTGCCGCATATTAACCTCCGGATTCTGGAGTAGGCGTGGGCAGCGGAAACAGGTCAGAGGGTATCTGGCGATAATCCATTGAATACTGTTCCAATAAATTCTGGAGTTCGTTGGGTTCCTGATTGAGAAGCAAACCCATCTGAAACTCGCTGCCGCTTTCTATTCCTCGCAAAACTGCAATCTGTTCAGGCGTAAATCCAAACAGAAAGGATGAACCGTTTATATCAAGAGGCTTGACCTTCTGAACAAGAAAAATCAGTCGCTTCCGCGCCCGGTTAATCAGGATGATATCCACATAATCATCCAGACCAATGCGGCCTTCCAGAGTATCAACCTCGTTAGCATTCAGAATCCAGGCGGTTTGCCCATCTTCCAGACAGCGGCCCGAACTAAAACAGCGGCCCGGCGGCAATTCATTAAGCAACGCCCCATTGTTAACCAGGATTTCACCCTCGGACATATCCCGCCCGGCGTATTTACCCACAATCCGGCTTTTATCGGTGATGATTAACTCATTCAGCTTCCGGTCTCGCAGGCGGGCAAACCGTTGTTCCGAAATGTCATCCTCTGTAATTTGGTGATATTTTTTGACGGCCCGAACCAGAACGAAGGCTGAATCATTGGAAAACTGTAGATAACCAAGCCCCAGCAGGGCCATTACAGACAATATAAGCAGCACTATCGCTATCTTCCTGACCAAAATCAGCCTCCTGCGGGATCAGTGGCCGAGGTTACATCAACCACGTAAGTCGGGTGGACAATAAATCTACCAAACAGAGCCTTCATTGGTAATTGAACGGCCAGGTGAATAAAAGGTTGGGTATAGGGATATGCAGCTCCAGGGGGGTAAATTGGCTCGGGGTCGCTTGCCGGGCAATTAAGGCCGGAGGGATTAACCACTTTGAGTTCAATCAGGTACGTTCCGGTTGTATCGCTGACCACCTCATCGGGTAACAGGGGAGAACCATCGTCTTTGACATAAAGCGGCGAGGCCCAGGCCAAATTCCGTTTCAATGAGTCCAGCGTAACTTCTCTGGCCCGTTCCGGGTCCAGGCAATGCAGGCCGGCAGCGGTTGGCAGTGAAGGGTCAACCGGGTCCTGGATGCCGGCCAACGGCAATCCTTCCTGTCTCGACAGTTGGGCCGCTCCATCCTGCGCGGCCCGGTTTATCGCCTTGTGGCTGCCGGCAACCGTGTTATACCAGGACAGAGCGTTGACAATAAGAAACATAACAAATAACACTATTCCGGTCAGAGCCACAGCGGTCATAACCATAGCCTGCCCGCGTTCAATTCTGCTGCCCACCTGTTATCTCCTTTTGGATAATCTGGGTCGAACGACTAACGATAGGAAAGGACGATTCCCATAGCGCTGCGTCAATGACCATAGTCTTCGTCAGAGAAACAGTTACGGCGTCGCCGTAGCTGTAAGATTCCGGCAAAATTCCAAAATCAACCTGGTCAGGATCAACCAATTGCTCTGACAGTCGCAGGCGCACATGGTCTTGCACTTCGTCTTTATTATGCCCCAGACTGGCATAAAAAGCGCCGCTGTCCACCGCGTTATGCATGGCCACAATCTGGCGCATCAAATTGCCAAAAGCGATTCCGCCCAGAAGGATTAGAAGCAAAATAGGTAGGGTAAGAGCAAATTCAACCAGGCCCTGCCCTTGTTGTTTGCCGGCCCGGGGGATCAATTTTTCATCTCCTGTCCAACCTGGGATTTGCGCCCGAGGCGTTGTTGGTACTGGTAAACGTCGGACAAACGTAAGCGGGCATGACCTTTTGGCGTAAATGTCGCCGAAATTTCTCCGGCTTCAATCAGGCGTCGGATTGTAGGCGTTGAGACGCCCAGGATATTGGCCGCCAGCCCGGACGAAACCAAAATGTTGTTATTGTCTTGTTGCATCGGATTCTCCCCGACAAACAAAAAAAGAGGCCCGCAGGATAATCCTGCGGGCCTCTCATTACCCCCCGGCGGGGGCCGGGGGAGTTCAGTTTGCCCAAATAATTATTCAGATTTTTTCAATTATAGCACAAAATGGTCAGTTTTGGAAAATTGTTAGATGTGAAATTCGATATATACGCCCCTTTTATTTGCCTTTTTCTTCCGCACGCGACGGGGTAAATGTTCGGGGCGGAATTGCGACAGGTAGTTCAATAGTTTTGTGTTCGGGATTATGCAGTTAACCTTCCGGTTGCGATTATCGTAAATATCAAACTCAACTGCCGGTCTGTGAACATCTTGGCCAATAGCGTTATGAACATAATGTCTTACTCCAACTTGTTTTATATAATCTAACCGGATACCAGACGCAACGGCAACAAACTCCGTGATTTCAGGTCTGTCCACGTGGCTGAAGATCGTGAGCGCTTCGCATATCGAGCGCATATCCCTGGCTTTTAGATTATTAGCGAATCGTTTTAATTCTAAGTCAAGCATTGCCGCCCCCGAATCAAAACACCCAAACGCCGTTAACGCGCCGTATCGCGTCAAAGTCATTACTCAGTATTGCCGGCAACACCCGCGTCAGTTTGTCTTTGGTGACGCAAGCTGTTGCTCCCGCGTCTCTGGCTTCGGACATAAAATCCATATCATAGGCAGAGATAAAGACAATTTTAATATCCGGCCTGATCTCGACTATTTTCCTTGTAGTTTGAATACCGTTTTGAAACGGCATTTGGTAATCCAACAAGATCAGGTCAATATCATCTCGTTCGGAAACTATCTTTACGGCTTCCTGGCCTGAACCGGCCATCAGCGCCTCTATCTCATCATCAGTACTTCTTTCAACAATAAGACGTACCGTCATTCGCATAATTTCTATGTCATCAACGACGAGGATCATAAAAAATCTCCGTAAGAAACCCGCCGCCTTCGGCGGCGGGCAAGTTGTTTTCTAAATGAATGCGAGTTGGCAGCTTTTGTTAACAATCTCCCGGTTAACCAGTTGCCGGCCTCGTTTACGCCGGTCAGACAGGGGCAATTTTTCCAGAGGGATACGCTGTCGAATTCCTGTTGCTGACAAAATATCGCAATATTTCGCTTCTTCGATAGCCACAGCTGCCGCGATAACCTGGCCGGCAGCTTTGGTAATATCAAGAGTTTGCACGCCTTGCGTGTCCCGGCCCTTGACCGGAAACTGTGAGAGCGGCACTCTCTTGATATATCCGCGCTCGCTGAGGATAACCGCCTGAGTTTTTTCCTCGCCCGTAAATACGGCTCCGGCAATCACCCTGTCCCCTTTTCTCACCTTGATCCCGCCCATTCCCTTTGCTGAAGGAGTGGCTTTGGGATTAACCGCGTTTGCCTTGAACCGGACCGCTTTTCCTCCAGCGGTAAAAAACATCACCTCGGCGTCATCGCCGGCAATGCCGGCAAAAAGAACCTCATCGCCCCTGTCCAGGCCAATGATACCGGCCCAGGACGCCTCGCTCATTGGCAAATCGTCAATTCTCACCCGCTTGATCTTGCCTGAACGGGTACCGATGACGACCAACGTATCCGATTTTGGTACGCCTCCGCCAACAATGGCCTCGCCTTTGTTCAGCCCCAGGTCGCTGAAAGCAGCCCTGTCCGGCGATTTGCCTACCGGCGATTTCCAGGCCCGGCCCCGGTTTGTGACCAGCAATAACGAGTCGTCCGGTTTCAGATAGAGGTGAAACAGGTGCGCCTCAACAGCTCTGGCGGATACGCCTTCTTTGGCCCGGTAAGAAAAACGGTCCCGGTCTGAACGCAAGAGGCCGCGAGTGGTCAGGGCGACCACCTGTGGTTTTTCCGGTTTTGCCAGGTCAGATTCCACCGTGACCGCCAGCCCGGCGGCCCTGGTTTCGTCGTTCAGGATGACCGTCCGGCGCGGCGCGGCAAACTCTTTTTTGAGCTTCGCCGTCTCCTCAATAACTACCGCCAATCGTTTCTTTTCCGACGCCAGCAATCCTTTGAGATATTTGATCCGGCCCCGGACCTCGCGGGCCTCTTTTTTGAGACTTGATATTTCCAGCGAGGCCAGGTTGCCCAGGGGCATAGCTACAATGGCTTTGGCCTGAGCCTCGCTAAAGCCAAGGGGTTTGCGGGTCAGATTGGCGCGGGCTGTCTCTTTTGATTTTGATTTTCGGATGACGGCAATCACCTGGTCAATTACGTCCAAAGCTCTGAGCAACCCTTTAATGATATGCAATCGGGCCTCTCGCCGGGCCAATTCGTGTTTACTGCGGCGAATGATTACGACCAGCCGGTGATTGATAAAATGCTCCAGGATTTGGAACAAAGAGAGCAATTCCGGTTTAACCTCGCCATCCTCGTCCACCACCAGCGTCCGGTTGATGACCCCGAATGTTTCCCGGAGTTGGCTGTAAGTCAACAGCGACTCCAGCGCCTGATGCGGGTCATAACCCCGCATCACCTCAACGACCATTCGCATTCCGGTATAATCCGACTCGTCTCTCAGGTCAGACACGCCCTCAATTCGTCCGGCGACAACCTCTCTGGCGATTTTGTCGATCACCGTAGATTTCTGAACCGCGTAGGGCAATTCAGTCACGACAATGTTATGCTTGCCGCCGCCAATCTCTTCGATGTCCACGCGAGCCTGGGTTACAATCCGCCCCCGCCCGGTCGTGTAGGCGTCCCGAATCGTGTCCGCCATCTCCGGCCCGCTGCCATTGCGTCCATTCTCAACGCGGTAGCGGTAAGCCACGCCCCCCGTTGGGAAGTCGGGGCCGGGGACGAACTTCATCAAGTCGTCAACGGTGATTTTGCGCCGGGCGCCCCAGTTCCGGGCCATATAAATCAAGGCGTTGCACACTTCGCCCAGGTTATGGGGCGGCATATTGGTTGACATACCGACCGCAATGCCGGAGGCTCCGTTGACCAACAGATTTGGCAAGGCGGCCGGCAGGATTACCGGCTCTTTGAGCGAACCGTCAAAATTCTCCGTCCAATCTACCGCGTCCTGGTCAATATCTTGAAGCATGGCCTGGGTAATGGCCGCCAATCGAGCCTCGGTGTAGCGCATTGCGGCCGGGCTGTCGCCGTCAATTGAACCAAAGTTGCCCTGCCCGTCCACCGGCGGAATCCGCATCGAAAAATCCTGAGCTAAGCGCGTCATCGAGCCGTACACCGACGAATCGCCGTGCGGGTGAAATTTGCCCAGCACCTCGCCTACCACGCGAGCAGATTTTTTATACGGCGTAGTGTGGCGCAGGCCCATCGCGTGCATTGCGTACAGGATTCGACGCTGCACGGGCAATAACCCGTCCTCGACGCGGGGCAGGGCCCGGTCGGTGATAACCTCGGTAGCGTAATTGAAGTACGCTCTTTCCAGGTCGTAAGCCAAAGATGTTGTTCGCATCACGCGCCTCCGTTTTGCCAATTGCTACCCTCCCCGGCCCAGGTTTTTACCAACCACTCGCGCCGGGGGGCGGCCTGGTTGCCCATCAAGGTTGCCATTAAGGCGTTGACGTGATGGATGTCGTCAACTTCGACCTGAACCAGGTGTTCATTGAACGCCCCGCCCTCATTCACGGTAAACACGGTTTCCCTGAGTTGGGCCGGGTTCATTTCGCCCAACCCCTTGTATCGCTGGATGGTCACGCTATCCCGCCCCCATTTTTTCAGGATGCTGTCACGTTCTTCGTCGTTGTAAGCGTAGACGCTCTTTTTACCCCGGTGAAGCTGGTACAAGGGGGCCATCGCAATATAGAGCTTCCCGGCCAACACCAGCGGCTTCATGTGCCGCCAAAACAGGGTGTGCAGCAGGGTGCGGATATGAGCGCCGTCAACGTCGGCGTCGGTTAAGATAGCCACCGCCCCGTACCGCATTTTTTCCACTTTAAAGTCCGGGCCAAACCCGGCTCCGATAGCGGAGACAATGGCCTTGATTTCGGCGTTACCCTTTTCCCGGCCGTTAACATTGCCTATCATCCTGGTCATTGTGGCTGCCTCTGTATTGAGAATTTTGCCGCGTAAAGGGAGAATGGCGTGGTATTTCCGGTTCCGGGCCTGCTTGCACGACCCGCCGGCGCTGTCGCCCTCGACAATGTAGAGAATGGCTTGCTCCACCGGCGAGCCGCGTTGAACGTCAGCCAGCTTGCCCGGCAGACCGTCGATTTCCAGAGCCGATTTTCGCATCACCAGTTTACGGGCCGCCTTGGCCGCCTCGCGCCCTCGGGCCGCCGCTTTAGCCTGGTTGATAATTGCCTTGCCGACCGGGATATTTGTCATCAGGTAGGCCAACAGATTCTCATAGGCGACAGAGGTTGCCGCCCCTTGCGCTTCGGGAGTAGTCAGAGATTCTTTGGTCTGGCTGGAGAACTGGGGCGTCTTAGCCATCGTCACGTTGATAATCGCGGTCAGGCCCAGCAGTAAATCATCGCCCCTGACGTTGCCGTCCTTAAGCATTTTCTTGTCGCCGCCAAACTGGTTGACCGCCTTGGTCAGTCCGGCCTGAAAACCGGAAACGGCGGTTCCGCCCAGTGGCGTTGGGATGGAGTTGACAAAGGAGACAAGCTCGGTTTCCTCGCCGGCATACTGCATGACCACCTCAACGGTAATGTCGCTGTTTCCCGATCCTTTGAAATGAATCGGCTTATGGAGCGCGGTTTTGTCCCGGTTAAGTCGCTTGATGTAATCAAGCAGCCCGTTTTTGGAGTGGAAGATTCGCTTTTTATGTTCTTTCCCGGGGCCTCGTTTATCGCGCAACTCAATGCGGACGCCGGGATGCAGGTGAGCAACCTGTTCCAGCCGGGTTTCCAGCCGGCCAAAGTCCCAGGGAACGCTCTTTTTGGGCTGCGGCCATTCCATTTCCGAATCGAACCAGGGGCGATGGGGGCGGAAGTGAATCAGCGTACCGCTTCCCAAATCCGGGTTAGCCTTTACGCTGCGAGTTTTACCCCCGGTTTTTATTCCGGCCAGCAACCCCTTTTTGACAAGCAGGGAGGTGTGGGCGTTGATTTCGCCTATAACCCGCTTGCTGTCCGGCTCAATGATTTCAACCGGCGACGCCGGCCGGCCGCCGTTCTCGAATCGCTGCCGGAAGATGACGCCGTTGCGCCGCACCTCGACCAGCAGCCACTCGGAGAAAGCGTTGGTCGCCTTCGCTCCGATTCCGTGCAGGCCGCCGGAGCCGCTCAGGTAGGCGTCCTGTTCGCCTTCTTCCCGGAATTTCCCTCCGGCGTGCAAGACGGTCAAGACCTGAGTCAAGGCCGGCATTTTAGATTCCGGCTTATATTCGACCGGAATCCCGCGAGCGTTATCCTCGACGCCGGCCGAGCCGTCCTGGTGAATGGTGACAGAGATGGTATCGCCGTACCCGTTCATAATCTCATCTACGGCGTTGTCAATCAATTCCATCAGCAAATGGTGCAGGCCGTAGACGCTGTTGTTGCCAATATACATTCCGGGCAGGCGGCGAATCGCTTCCAGCCCTGCTAATTGTTTGATCTGTTTTGCGCTATATGATGATGTTGTTGTCAAAATATAACTCCTGAAGCGTCAGTCCTGCCCGATATTTTTCATCGCCTGTTCAGGCGAGGGGCTGTGCGCCTGAAACGCCGCCTTCACCGTCCGGCGATTACTCTTGGCATAGACCTTGCGCGTTGTGCCGATGTCGCTATGCCCTAACAACTCCTGGATGACTTCCAGAGGAACGCCGTCGTTGAGCATCTGGGTGGCCCGCCAGTGACGGAAGGTGTGCGGGCTGATGTTGCCGTTTAGCCCCGCGCCTGCGGCCGCCTGTTTTACAATCCGCCACAGACTGGTGCGGGACAGGCGAGCGCCGGAATCCCGCCCGTGGCTGATGAAGAGATAGACGCCGGTATCGGTTCGCTCGGACAGGTATGCCTGAATAGTTGACCGCGCCTCGCCGGTCAGGTAGAGCCATCGTTGTTTATCCCCCTTGCCGGTGATTAACACCTCGTCGGCGTGGCCGTCATCAACGTCCTGACGGGTCAGGCCGGCCACTTCCGATACCCGGCCGGCGGTGGCGTACAGGGTATGGACAATGGCCCGGTTGCGCAGCAGGCATAGCCGGTCGCGCCGGGTTTTCTGCGTTCCATCCGGCTCAGGTAAAGGTTTTTGTTCATAAAAGAGTACCAGAGACGGTAGTTCATCCGGGGCGTTGAGTTGCGGGTAGTGGATTCTTAATTTGCCCTTGAGCAAGCCCTGGGCGCGGACAAAATCAAAATTCTGGCCCAGGTTGCGGGCGGTATGGTGGTGCAGGAGAAAGCGGC
>JAJRVO010000114.1 GCA_024277275.1 Chloroflexota bacterium | reverse complement strand
TCAATGACAAACTGATCTTCGAGCCTCAAGAACAGCCCGATATGGCCTCTATCCGCCGAGCCTGCCCCTGTCCCGCAAATTTTGACGGGGGGATTTTCCAGGAAACTCCTTTGTCGAAAGAGAGTATTCTTCAGGGCTGACTACACATCAGGTCTGTATGACCGCGAGCGGTATGAGCGGCTTATGCAGCTATCAACACAAACTTATAGCGAATTGTTGTTAGAAGCGCCGGAGGAAGAGATAAGAACGCGATTTTTAAGCGAACTTGGTTACATTACGCCCAAAGTTGGGGCAGACGCCGCCATATTTAACAATCAAGGCGAAATCCTGTTGATGGATAGAGCCGATGGCGGTGGCTGGTGCTTGCCTTGTGGTTGGATTGAACCAAACGAGAAACCCGTTGAAGCAACCATAAGAGAAACACGCGAGGAAACGGGCCTGGAGGTTGAAGTTAAGCAGTTGGTTGGCGTCTTCACCCGGATGCCAGGCGCAAAAAACGGACCGCACACAATGATAGCCGTTGTCCATTTGTGTGAAATTGTCGGCGGCGAATTGACCCTATCGCATGAAGGTTTAGAATTACGCTACCGGCCCATAGACAAGGTAAAAAACTGGCATAGCACGCATGAGCGATACGCCCGCGCGGCTTACAAAGTGTGGAAATCAGAACGCCTGCTCCCGGCCATATCTGATTGATGAAGTACGCCGCTCAGCATCCTGTTGCCGTCATCATCCGGCTGGGAACAATGGCCGCTCTCTGTTGTTGGATAGCTGCCTGAGCCATCATCTTTCGAGCGCGGAAGAGCTTGCTCTTTATCGCGCTGACTGTGGTATTTAGCGTTTGGGCAATATCTTGGTAAGACAGGGTATACCAATATTTTAGAACAACCACCAGGCGATAGTCCGGGCTTAAAGTCTTGAGAAGAAACTGTACTTCCTCTGTAGCCTCCGCCTCAAGAACCGCCTTTTCCGGTCGAGTCGCGCTTCCATCGGGCCAATAATCCTTTAAACTATCCCACGGGATCAACAAGGGCCGGGACACTCTCAACCTGTCGATACAGTAGTGCGAGGCGATTGAGAACAGCCAGGTTGAAAATTTGCGCTTCTCATCGTAGGTGTCCAGTTTGAGATAAGCCCGCAGGAAAATCTCCTGAGCAGCATCTTCAGCCTCATCGGCATTTCCCAACATGCGATAACATAGATTATAAACGGACTGCTGGTATTTTTTTACAATTTTGCCAAACTCGGTCTTGTCGCCTTGTTGGCTCAAGATTATCAATTTTGCTTGCTGAGGATTATTTGGATATTTGGATTTGGTTTCAACCATTGTCGATACTTTACTCCCGGCTACAGGTATTTACCTAATGCTTCCCATTCTGCCCATCATAGTGAATACGCCCATCAAGGATTTGAATTACTCGTTCGGTTCGTGTGCTCAACTCCTGGTCGTGTGTGACGACGACCAGGGTTTTGCCTTGCGCCACCAACGACTCAAACAAAGTAAACACTTCTTCGGCGGTGGCTGTGTCCAGATTGCCCGTTGGCTCATCGGCCACGATGAGGGAGGGGTCATTAGAGAGCGAGCGGGCGATGGCCGCCCGTTGCTGCTGTCCACCACTCAGGGCGGTGGGTAATTTGTCGGCCTGATCGGCAATACCGACCTGTTCCAGCAAATGCAGCGCCCGCTCTTTGCGTTGGCGTCCCGGGTAAACGTTGCCAAAATCCATCGGCAGCATCACATTTTCCAAGATGGTTAGCGTGGGCAGTAACTGAAAGAATTGAAAAATAACACCCACATTATTTCCCCGCCAGCGGGCCAGTTGATTCTCGCTCATTGTGTGGATGGCTTCACCACAGGCCACCACCTGGCCGCCGGTCGGCTGGTCAATGCCGGTAATCATATTAAGCAACGTGGATTTACCCGACCCGGAAGGCCCGACCACACTGACAAACTCGCCTGGCTGCACTTGCAGAGAGACGTTTTTGAGAACGGTGATGTCGCCGGCCTCGACCTTATACGTTTTGACCACGTCGCGCAATTCGATTAAGTTTTGATTTAATTGAGATGGTTTTGACATTTTTTTGTCTCCGTAGCTTTTCTAAGAGCGTGTTTCTTAAATCGTGTAAACCAGACCGCAGAGGTTTCTGAAGCCGATTTTAACTGTAAGTCAGGTTCATAACCGGGGCAAATTCGCTTAAAAATGTCTCGCAGAAAACCTCTGCGGTCTTTAAGAAACACGCTCTTACATCAGGGCTGTTCAGTTCTCACCAATCGCCGGTGATTTTACCGCCAAGGACGCCAAGATCGCCAAGATTTTTATAAATTCTTTGCGTCCTTGGCGCTCTTGGCGGTTTAAAAATTATGCCACGCCTTAGAACTGAACAGCCCTGGCTCTTACATACCGTGCGCCGCCAGAACCCCGGCCCAAATGCTTGGCCCGGCCACAACTGCAACCAACAAAATCACTATAATGATAACAAGAATAATGGTTCTTCCTTTGTTATTAGCAATCCAGTCTTTCATGAGGTAGTTCTCCTTTCTATAAAGATTTGTTTTAAATGAGACTATTCATACGCCAGCAGTTCATTGACCTTAATTTGCGAGGCGCTCTCGGCCGGTATGAAAGTGGACAAAGCCGACACGAAAAGCACAATTGCCAGCCAAACCAACATACCGCCGGCGGAAAATGTGTATTCCAACGGCGTCTCCAGAAAAGCGATGCCGACGGCATCCCCCAGCACTTTGGTTGGGATTAAGGCCACAATCAAACTCAAGGCCCAACTGATTATCCCAACAATCACCCCTTCGATGACAAAAATCCGCTGAATCGCGCCGTCTGAGGCCCCAATGGCTCGCATAATGCCGATCTCACGCACCCGCTCGATGACGTTAATGCTCATTGTTCCCATCAAGCCCAACCCGCCCACAACGGCCAGCAAAATGGCGGCAAACGTCAAGAAGCCGGTGATGAGACTGAAGTGTTCCGTCATAAATTGCTTGGCATCGCTGACGGCTGCTATTCTGTTAACCCGCAGGCCGGTATACTCAAATTGCGATTCCAGCGCCTTGATAACTTCCGCAGACTGCTCAGGCACAACGACTTGAACCCAGGCCCCGTTAGCGCGTCCCACATTGCCCATTGTGCGGGCAAAATAGTCATAATTCATATACAAGGAGGGCAGAGCCATAGCCTCCTCAACCACGCCAACCACTTGCAAGGCCACTTCTTTATCCTCGATTTCAAACAAAACCGTGTCCCCTAACCGAATATCCGGC
>JAJRVO010000113.1 GCA_024277275.1 Chloroflexota bacterium | reverse complement strand
TGGTGGTGGTGGAACTGGTACTCCCGCACCGAGTTGCGCGATGAAAAAGTGGTGCTTTTTGCCGACTACCTCTCTAAAGGTACTTACGAGTACAGTTACACCATGCGGGCCACCCTGCCCGGCGATTATCACGTTATCCCTACCGTGGCGACAGAGTTTTACTTCCCGGAGGTGTTTGGCCGGAGCGATGGAAGACTGCTCAGTATTGGACGGTGATTAATCTTAAATCGTATCTGTTCAGTTTGAATACGCACTCGCTGTTTTGTACAGGTAATTGGTAATTAGTAAATAGTAATTAGACCCAATAGCCAATTACTATTTACTAATTACCGTCATTTCAACAACTTTGAATGGAATGGCTGAACAGCTACCTTAAATCTAAAGCTCGTTCATTAACCGTTGGGTGGTTTCTAACAAACGTTTGGCGGTAACGCCGCCGGAGTTGGGGATTACATCGGCGGGCGGGCGCTTTTCTAAAAGTTTTGCGACGTTCTGATAGGCTCGTTTAGCGCGTTTGAGGTGTCCGGTCTCTTTATAAAGCGTAGCCAGATTAAAATGAGAAAGAGGCGCGTCGCGCTCAAGATAAACTATTTTTTTGAGCATATTGATGGCCGCATCAAACTTATCTGTCTGCTGATAGACCAGGCTCAAGATGTGATAAGGTTCGGCCAGCAACTTATCCAATTCAAGGGCGCTCCGGCACCAACGTTCCGCTTCCGCCCATAGACCCAAGTCGGCGTAGGTTTTACCCAACAGGCTATGGGCCGGAGCAAAATCCGGGTCAGTAGCCAATTTACGATGTAAGGCGTCTATAGCCTCTGTAGTATGACCGTGGTTTAAAAGTTTTTGCGCTATTTCGTAATGGTCTACATCGGGTGGGGAAGGAATAATATGGCGCAGAAGCGGGGAACCGGCAGAAGTAGGGGGAGATACAGGATGAGATGACACGTCGCCAGAATCGGTAATTATTTCGCCATCTTTTACCAGAGAGGACAGGGATGCAAGCGGACGGGTTAGGGCCTCTTGTACGCTTGTTTGCTTTTGTTCCTCTGGTTTCTTATTTCTGGTAAGCGACGCCCAGTTATCCGGCCACGGAGTAGGTTGGCTTGTTTTTTGGTATAGCAAAGCATTTGGAAAAGTGACCGTCCGAAAAGCGCGATAAACCACCAGCGATGGTTCTGAATGGCCGACCACCAACCAGCCGCCCTCAACCAACGCATCGTAAAGTTGTTTTATCACTTGCCGGGTTATGGTCTCGGTAAAGTAGATGGTTACGTTGCGACACAAAACCAGGTCCATACTCACGGTATTATTGTAGATAGCGGGATAATTGTCTTCAATCAGGTTGAGCGAGGCAAAGTCAACCATCTGTTTAATATCATTCTGTAACCGATAGCGCTTGATTTTTGGGTCCCAAGTAAAGTAGCGGGGACGCATAGTCTTGGCCCGGGGTTCACGGAATGACCAATCGGAGTAGGCGGCCTGCCTGGCCCGCTCTAATGAAACCTGGTTGATATCGGTAGCCAAAATAAGAATTTGCCAATTGTCAATGTCGGGCAGAAGCTCTTTGAGCAAAATAGCCAGCGAGTAAGGCTCTTCTCCGGTGGAGCAGCCGCTACTCCAGATTCTTAGTTGCGGTTGAATGCCGGGACCAACCGCGTTAGCAGCGGCCCGTTTGTGTTTGATTAGAGCGGGCAGCACGTCATTAGCCAGGGCGTTAAATTGGGGTTGGTTGCGGAAGAAGTGAGTTTCGCCAATGGTCAGGATGTTGACCAAACGTTGCATCTCTGCCTGGCCGGCGGGGTTATTTTTATTGCTCAGTAAATCGTAATACTTGTCCAGATCATACCCGTCATTGCCAGAAACCAGGGAGGATGCGCCTAACGCTTTGAGTATGCCCGCTTCTAAATCAACCTTTTTCTTTTCCGAGAAATGGAGGCCGCTGCGCTTTAGCACCAGGTCGCGGAAACGAAGATAGTTGCCATACCCTAGTTTTAGGGGTTCAGTCTTCACTAATTTCTTCGCTCTCAGGTTGTTCAGGTTCAGCGCCTAGAGCCTGAGACAATGTGGTTTGTTGGGTTGGGGTCAACAGGGCTTGCGCGTTGAGGATGAGGATCATTTGCCGGTCTACTTTGGCTACCCCAGTCAGGTGAGCGGTTTGGACAGTCATTTGCTCTGCCAATTCAGGCGGAATCATCGCTTCGGTCATTTCTAAATCACTGTAGGGGACCTCCAGCACATCCGCCACGGTATCCACAATCAAGCCTAAAATCCGACTATCGCTGCTTAAATCGGCCAAAATAATGGGTGTATGCAGGCCATAAGGCTGGACGGGCAAACCAAAATGGTGGCGTAAGTCTATCACCGGCGTCGCTTTGCCTTGCAAATTGATAATACCCTGGATTATATCGGGAGCATTGGGCAGGTGGGTAATGGTGACCATTTCTATGATACGGACCACGCTGGTTATGGGGAGGCCATATGTTTGCTCGCCCACACTAAAAGTAAGCAAAGACAGGGTATCGGCGCCGGATGATGCGCCAGTAGTTTTTGTAATTAGAGCTTGAGAGTGCATAAATTGTCTCCTCTACCGGGGATTGCTGAATATAGGGTATCGTATCACAAGCCGCGTGAGGGGTCAAGAGGAGTTGGAGGAAAAATATTGGTTGAAACAAAAATACCCTATCGAGTAGATAGGGT
>JAJRVO010000112.1 GCA_024277275.1 Chloroflexota bacterium | reverse complement strand
TTGCGGGTATTTAAGAGCAGAATTTCCAGAATGATAGAATTTTGATTCGTTAATTCTGCCAATTCTGCTCTTAAGCCGGCAAAAACCAGCCCAACTGAGTGATTATCGGCGGCGCAGTTTCTAAAACGGGAATTGCTGAGGGGCCGGCATCTGAGGATGCCTCACTCCCCACAATTTGGATCTACTGAGCATATTTTAAAAGACTATTCACTTTTTAGTAACTGTAGTATAATGCATGCAATCTTATGATTTCTCCTGTCCCAAATGGTCAGTTAATTAGATTACTCTATCCGGCAATTTGTCAAATCCGCATTACATCCTGTCATTGCAAAACAAGTTTATATTTCCATTTCGCTAACGGACACATCTTTGATTTGATTAAATTTTGCCAACTTTCTACCTGCCTAACCCACTAAAACAGGGTAGCAGGTTGCAAGGTTGCAAAAAAACGATACACTGTAACCCTGCAACCTTGCTACTTTGCAACCTGTGAACAAGCGCTTGTTGTCAAATTAGCCAGGCGTCCGTTAGCAAATCTTATAATTTGAACTATTGTATGAGGCGCTATTATTCCAGAGGGTACGCCTCAGCGGTCAAAGTAATAAAACTTAGTAATTAAATTAAAGGGGCCGCCTGTGGCAAGGGAGAGCCTTTGTTTCCCCACGCCACTCGCTCCGTATAAAATCACATTATCAGAGGAGAAATAACAATGGATAAACAAACAACTGCCAATACCAATCCAGCTAAGTCGTCGGCGCCTGTAAAAGAACAGGCAAGTTCAGATAAACCTTCGACGTCCACAAAGGATAAAACAGCCAATAAACCGGCGGTGTCTACACAAGCATCGCAACTGGTTCAAGAGGAAACGCCCCAGGAGGAGTTGAGCCGGGTTCGGGAGCTTATCTTGGGGCCTGATATCGTTCAGCAAAAGTTGCGCGGAGCCGAAGCGGACCGAGTTCGTGAGATTATCTTTGGCGGGCAGATGCAAGAGTACGAACGACGCTTTACCGACCTCCGGCGTGAGATGGAACGGGTGCTGACCGACTTGCGCCAGATGCAGGATGGTATCAGCGAGTTTGAAAAAGTCCAAACCAAACGAATTGAAACGTTGGAGCGTGAAACGCGTCAAACGGACGACGAACTGAGACGTGAGGTAGACCGCTTACGTTCCCAGGATGCAATGCTCCAACAACTGCTCACCCAGGTACGGCAACAAGAGATGCTGGGCCAGAGCGTCCAAGGGAATACTATTGAACTGCGCAAAACTGTTAGCCAGCAAGAGCAAGATTTAAGGACGCTCAGGACCACCATTGGCGAGCACCGCGATCAACGTGAACGCAAACTGGACGACCTCAAACGCGAGGTTCGCCAGGCCGAGAATGGTCTCCTGGCCGAGTTACGCCGGGTAACAGACCGCCTGGATGATCAAAAGACCGACCGTAAAGCCCTGGCCAGTATGCTTATGGAAATTGCCACTCGTCTGGAAACGGGCAGTAATGTTACCGGCTTATTGGGAGGATTATCCACTTCTGCACAGGAATAATTGATGCCAACAGACCAGTTGCCTCCCATTGAAATCCAAGAACTTGAGGAACTTCGGCGTGTTTTGCTCAAACCGGATACCCTGGTGGACAAGATTAGCCCGGTCATTGCCGATATTTTGGAAGAGCAGATTGCCGAGTCGGGGGATGAGATTGCCCGGGCCATTGCCCCGGTGATAGGCGAGGCCATCCGCCGCCAGGTTTACGAGGCCCGTGAGGATATTGTAGATGCTCTTTATCCAATCATCGGCCAAACCGTTAACAAGGCGATGACCGAGGCTATTCAAGAACTGGCTCGGACTGTAGATACGCGGGTTCGCCAGAGCGTACGTCCCCAAAATACTGTGCGACGTTGGTTAGCCCGGCTGCGGGGCGTTTCCGAAGGCGAACACCGGCTGCGTGAAGCCTTACCTTTTGCCATCAAAGAGATATTCCTTATCAACCGTGAATCAGGCATACTGATTCACCATCTGTCGGCTGATGCAGAGATCGCTGAAGATCGAGATTTGGTCAGTGGAATGTTGACCGCCATCCGTGACTTTGCCCGTGAGGCTATTGGCCGGGGTGAAAGTGGCGAGTTAGGCTCTATTGAGTATGAATCTCAGCACATTCTGCTACAAGCAGGTGGCGCAGCTTATTTGGCAATTGTAATAAACGGGGTAGAACCGTCTGGCTTCCGTGAAAAGATGCGCCAGGCATTAATTCCTATTCATGAGAAGCACTACGATAGTCTGAAGAACTTTGACGGAAGCGATGAGAACCTAATCAAGACAACCGAGGAGGTTCTCACCGCTTCATTCCCCATTTCTCCCTTTAGGCCACAGGGTCCACTCTCATTATTCCAGCGTTTTATTCTTGTTACTCTATTTTTGATGATTGTCTTACCGCCTCTTTTGATCTGTGGCTGGTGGGTTTTGCGGGTTGAGTATAGCCTGGCCGTTCTGGCCAAACCGTCGCCTACTCCCACTGCCACCTTCACTCCCACTCCTACCCCCACGCATACGCCAACTGTTACCCCTACCCCTACTTTTACCCCAACCCCAACGCCCACTAATACCCCCACGCCCACTAATACCCCCACGCCCACCTCAACTTTTACCCCTACCCCCACGCATACGCCAACTGTTACCCCTACCCCTACATCTACTCCCACACCTACACCCACTCTATCTCCCTTTACCGGAGTAATGGTAGGCAATGTCTTTTTGCGCGACACGCCATCAGATGAGGCCAGCACCGGTTTGGTAGCGCCGCTGGGGTCGCCGGTCGAGATACTAGCCCAATATAACGACTGGTACAGAGTGCGGGCAGTGATTCCCGAGGAAACAGGAATCCAGCTTGTAGGCTGGGTTCAAGCTCGTTGGGTAACCCTGCTTAGACCGGTGCCAACGGCTTTAATTACGCCTACGACTACACCATAAAAACCCAATAGCACATCTCTTGCGTTGTTCTATTTCAAAACCTATCCCTTGCAAGAAGTCATTCTTGGCGCCCCTTGCGGTTCAAATTGTTTTCCAAGCTGAATGTAACAACTTGGGTTATCTATTTTTGCTGCGAGTGCTCTGAAGGGCTGAAACTCTGATTCATTTGTGCCAAATTCATTTACAGCCGGTATATTTACTTGCCTCATAAAAAATGCCAAGTACAATAAAAATATACGCGTACAAGATTGGTTGCTTTAAGATTTGGGATGTGAAATATTCCAAATGCAAAACGCCGCCGTCTTGAAGATGCCAGCCACTCAAATTTGGGTTACAATGAACCGAAAGGCTATTCAGGTCGAAATTTCATGCCGTCCATCCAAAAAAAAATCTGTTTGTTAGGTGATTTCGCTGTTGGCAAGACAAGTTTGATTCGTCGCTATGTTGAGAACAAGTTTGAGGATAAATATTTAAGCACCATTGGTACCAAAATTAGCCTAAAAGCCATCACTCTCCAAAAAGAGACTGAGAGTGTCGGCATGACTATGCTTATCTGGGACCTGGCCGGCAGTGAAAAGTTTGACAGGATGATGAGCAGCTACTATCGCGGAGCAGCCGGAGCCATAATAGTCTGCGATCT
>JAJRVO010000111.1 GCA_024277275.1 Chloroflexota bacterium | reverse complement strand
GGTTATTGGTGGGGGCGATGATGATAGTTAAGACTTTGTTTTCTTTGGAAAAGATGAGGCGGGATTTTTCTTCAAAAGCCTCAGTTTTCTCTTCTACCCAGCCTTCAGCGGGCGCTTCGTTTTGATAAAATAGCGTGGCGCTGATGGGGCTGGTGGCGGTGGCGTACTCAAGCAGCGTTGGAAAAATAGTCAAAATTTCGGCATCAGGCAGACGGGGAAGGTTGACCAGGGGAGAAATACTGGCTTTGATGTTCGCCGGCGGGATTATCGAAATGCCAGTGTCGATGCCGGTTAAGGTGTAGCTTAGGGTCAGTTTGCCTTTATCCAGAATGTGAGCGTGAGGGATAGGCGTCGGCATCTGCACCGTGGCTGAAATTACGTACTGAATTACGTAATTGCCCGACTCAGCAATCCACAGGTCGCCATATACTTTCTCAAAAATGATACCTCCGGTTTCCAAGTCTTGCTCAGTAAAGTTGTAATGCTGCACCGTTACCCCATGCAGCGTCTCGGCTTGCGGTGGAACAGAGACGGTTGGTGGCATAATAATCAGCTTGTCTAACTCAAAAAAGCCCATCTCTCCCGGTGAAACGGGGGTGTCTGCCGCCGTTTCAAAAGACATCGATTCCCCGTCTTTGCTGATATAAACTTTGCTCCCCAACCGGAAAAACTCTGAAATCCCGGCGGGGTTTTTAGTATTGGGAATAGTCGCATCTACATTTAGATATTGATGCAGGGCATTTGCCGGCCGGTTGACTTCTATCAGCGACTCGATGCGCCCGGTTGAAGCGTCCCCGTTTCGTGTCCCCTCGAAATCTATAATGAGGTTGGCCCGATAGCTGTTCAGGCGCTCTAGCCCGCTGCCAGTCGAGGTCGGCCCAATAGCGTAGCGCTTCTGTTCCTCATGAATGGTGGTGGGCTTAGCGGCGGGCGGCGCCGCGCTTGACTCTTCTGCCGGTGTTTCTGGCGGTGGACTAAAAAGCGAATTTACGTCCACGTTGCTGCAAGCAATCCCGGCGATGGTGATGGCTAACAGTAACGGTAGGAAACGAAGTCGGCTGGTCAATTGGTTGTTCCTTTATCCACCCTCAACCCAACGCGGCTGACGGTAATATTGCCGGATGGATTGCCGGCCTTAAGTTTTAACTTAACCAGCGGGCTATCCAGCGGAGGCAAAGCAATAACCTGTGTCGAGGGGGATTGCCCTACCTGAAAAGTGCCGAGCGCCTCATCCCCGGCGAAAATGGTCAGGCTTTGCTTGATGCCTTGATCCGTGGCGGCAGTGATTTCCAGCATTAGCGCCTGGTTTTGCGGATGATGCACAAACAACTCCGGTTGCTGCCCTTTATTGGCCGGGAATGTGCGGCTGATTAAACCGTTGCCATCATCTTGCCGGTCGCCCCAACCATCACCGATGCTCAAGTAGGGGGTTGTCTCTTCTTTGGGGGGGGATTGGTAAACCTTTAGCCGGCCATCATCGTACACGGGCGAAGCGCCGGGTAAAGCGGCGGCAACCCAACGTTCGGTCCCGTCTCGCTCCGGGCCGGGGGGCATCTGCCAGTAGTCCAGCACAATGTAGCGCAGGTTGAAGTCGAAAAATATGGTGGGGGCAATCTGGTCGAGGGGCTGGTCGATGATATCCGGGCCAAGATTTTGCCAATGTTGAAAGACCGGGGTGCGCCAGGCCAACTCCAGCGGGTTGTCGCGCGAGGTATAAGCCGTCAGTAGGCGTTTTCGGTGCGCGGGCTGGTGCAAAAATGGCGTGGGCCGGTCCCAATTCATAGGCAGTTCGGCAATGATGTAATCTTCGGTATCTTTGCCGATGTCGAAATAAAATTGGGGCGTGTCGATTTTGGAAATGGGGTAAGCGATGGCGAGGAATTCGAACAGGATGAGGGCGGCGGCGAGGAGGGGGAGGGTTTTGGATTTTGGATTTTGGATTTTGGATTTTGGATTTGCGCTGTGTGCGGCGTAATTGGAGGATTGGAGTTGGGTGAGAGCGATTGAAACGAGTACGCCGAGACCGAGCATAATCATTAAATCGTAGCGGCTGAGGGAGCGGGTCAGGTCGATGAAGGGGATGGTGCGGTAGAGGAATAGATAGGGCATTGGGATTTGCCGGTTGCCAATGGCGACAATTTGCCCGCCAATGTGCAAGTATGGCCCCAGCGATATAACCACAAAAACTCCGGTGATTACGGCCCAGAATCTGACAATCAGGTTTGCCCGCTTTTTGATGAGGATGAATATGCCCAGAGCCAGCGGCACAAATCCGGCAAAGATGATGCGCTCTGCGGTGGTGGAAGTAAAGTTGTCGGCGATGTTTTTGGCAGCCCACTCGCCCCAAAGCGGGTGCATTTCTGAGGGCGTGACGAAGGCCAACAAATCGGCAGAGAGGGTGATGTTTTGAAAAAGCCCTGTTTCCAGATCGGCTCGGGCGCTGGCGCCGGTAATCATCGGGATGAGGATGGGGGAAAGGACCACAGCAAAGCCAAGACCAATTGCGAGGACAAGCCAAAGGGGATGGAGGATGGGGGAGTAATGAAGCGCGTAATGCGTAATGCGTAATGTGTCTGGTTTTTTGCTCCCTTGCTCCCTTGCACCTGTAAGCAAAGCGACGCTCCCCTGCATAGTTTGCCATCGTTGCCACATAGCCCACGCAAGAACCACCCCCGTAAAGATGAGCAGGTACAGTGTGTGATACCAGGCCACCAAAGAGGCCAGGATTAAGAAAAGGCTGCTAATGGCCGCGTTGCGCCACTGGCGTGGGGGGGGATTATTGGAGACGGTCCAGGGGTCTAGCGTGCGTATGAGCCACAAAACATAAAATGGCGGCCAGATCATACTAAATACCTGCATATGCCCCAATAGATGGGCCATATGGAATGGCGACATAGTAAAAACCAGCCCGCCCACAAATGCGGCCAGGCGCAATCCGCGACAGGCTGGGAAGAATCGGGTTAAGGTATATAGCGAGAGCAAGTAAGCCCCATAACCGGCCAGAACAAAACTTAAAAACACAACGCTATTGTAAGCAACGGCCAGCCCAAAGTTTAACTGGATGGGTAATGTCCACCAGCCATTGAATATATTGAGCGTGTGGAATAGCAAACTGGCCCCTGTGGGTGCATCCAGATAATGGGTAAAGAAAGGGTTAACGCCCTCTACCAGCAGAGCTTGCTTAACCCACCACAAGTTCCAATAGTTTTGCCAACCGTCAAAACCATCGCCGGGGATGCCATTGGTAAGATGCAGGATGGTGGGCCAGGTCATAAATAGGGTGAGTAGAAAGTATGCGGTTAGGACAAAAACGGTCTGTTTTTTCATACACCATGAGCATCGGTTGCCGGGCGTGAAAACTCGGCTTAATCGGTGGGAGGATTTTGGGCCTGGACATACATCCGCTCAAACTCGGCCAGGAATTGGGCGGCAATATCGGCATTGTGGATGATCAGCAAGTTTTCGTCGTTGGCTTCGTCGGCGTTTTTGCTAAAGTTGAATGACCCCAAAACTACGGTTTCGTCGTCGATGATAAAGACTTTGTGATGCAAGGTGTAGGGATTGCCATCTTGCACTACGTCTAGTTTTTGTTTTTTCATCCGGCCAAATTCGCTGTATGTTGTCTCGGAGCCGCGGGTTTCAAAGATGCCTTGTACCGTAACGCCGGCTTTGGCCCTATCTCGCACGATGCGGCCAATGCCATCGTGAGTAAAGGAAAAGGCCATAAAACGGATATTCTGTTGGGCTTGCCTGATCAGTTGGGTTAGTTGCTGGCTGCATTTGTCTTCCGGGGCAAAGCAGGTTTCAATCAAGGTGTCGCCAATAATTACACGGGGATTTGGCGTATTGGTGGGAGATTTTGGCCCAAAGGCGTGGTCGACAAACATCTCCTCAAATTCGGCGGCATAGTTTTGGGCCAGTTCTGGAGATTGAATGTAGATAGCGTGGTTGTTGTTGCGATAGGTTCCGTTGGGCGTAAAGTTCCAGGAGCCGGTCCACACGGCCCGACCATCCACCACCACAAATTTGTTGTGCATAATGGGGCTGCGTTCATCGGGGACAATGGGAATGCCTTCTTTGTCCAGCCAAATCAGCGTCTCTAGCTCTTCCACCTCATCTGTATCGCTGACAAGCCGGACCGCCACGCCTCGTTCTCTGGCGGCCAAAATTGCCTCGCCAATTTCAGCCAGGTCTAGCTCGTAAATTGCAATATCAAGACTGCTCTGGGCGCTGTTGATAACCTCAATGAGGCCATCCATAATGGTTTGTTTACGAGTTTCCGATTTGTCCGGGTATTGTGGCGTGGTAAAGAAAATTTTATACCACTCGTCGTTAACAGGCGTATCGGCAACCGAAGTTGCCGGAGCGCTACCGCCCTGATCAGGTTTTGATGGCGTAGAAACAGCCTCGTTTGGGGCCTCTCCACTTAAGGCCGCTTTCCAATCTACATTGATTAGGCCGGTTGCGCTGCCAATGAGCAAGAAAATTCCTAGAACTACTATTCCAACAATCTTCCCTTTTGAAAGGTCATTACTTTCTGAGTTGGCGTCATTTTTCTTCTGTTTCTTTGTCATGGTTGTTTCTTTCTGTGATGGGTTTTCGTGTAGAGAATTCTATACTGTTTTCAACTATCCTCAACAGCCGCCGGACCATTCTTTGGTCAGACAATTCTGTTTTTTGACCCACGGTGCGATTGATGGAACGGATAATCCGCCGTAATAAGTGAAATGTGTCTTCAAGGGCGCTTTCTTCGATGTTGAGACCGGTCAGATTATTTAATTCTTGTTCGCCCCACTCTAGCAGGGTGCGGGCATCATCATCCGTCAGATAATCTGTGAGACCCTCGCCTTCATAAAGTTGTTCAATAAAAGGTTGAATTCGAGCATCATTTGTGCCTGTGTCAGAGTTCATATCGACCCTCCTTCGTATACGATCCAGTATAATTCTACTCGACCAGATCAACAAATAATAGCGAACTTCAATTGATTAAGAACCATCCGTCGCCGCCGAAACGGGGCGCAGCAACGATGCGCCGACCGCGCCCAGCAGGGCCACCCCTCCGGCCAGCCAAAAGACCGGAAAGAACGAGCCTGAGGCGTCGGCAATGGCTCCGGCTACGCTTGGCCCGATGGCTTGCCCACTGCCGAAGAAAATGGTGATAAAGCCCAGCGCCGCCGGGGCCAGTCTGGGGCCAAGCACATCGCCGCAGGCGGCGGCCATTATGGCCGGGATGCTCCAGGCCGTCAGGCCAAACAAAATCGCCGAGATGGTGAATCCCGGCGGGGCGGGCCACAAGGCAAACAAACTAAAAGAAACCGCATGAATCAAATATACAATAATCAGCGCGCGCTTGCGGCCAATTACATCTGAAATGGGACCCCAAATCACCCCGCACAACAGGCTGAACCAGCCCATTGTTGTAAACAGCCCGCCGGCCGCTTGCTGGGTGTATCCCCCTTCGGCAATGAGATGTTTGGTGAAAAAGGTCATATAAATTATGTACGAGAAGCCAAACGCAACATATACCAGCCCTATGTGCCATACCGCAGTCGAGCGATACACCTGCTCCCACTGAATTGTCCCTGCTCGCGAGCTTTTAAAGACTGAATGCTCGCTCTCTGCTCCTAATGCCTTCAGTCCCATTTCAGAGGGGTGATTACGCAGGAAAACAAACCCGCCAACTGTAAACGCTAACGTTAAACCGCCAAAAATAAACCAGGATATTCGCCAGCCGTTGTCGCCATAAGCAGACAGGAGGCGCGGTACAAGCGAGCCGAGCAAAATGATGGCTAATGACGACCCGGTTACGGCAATGCCCGAAGCCAGACCGCGTCGTCGGGAAGCAAACCAGGCTGATAGCAGCCCCATTACCGGCACGTTGCTGCCTCCGCTGCCAATACCGGCTAACGCGCGCCAAATCAGCGCCGAGAAAAAGCCGTTAGCCAGGCCGGTCAGCAACATCCCCACCCCGGCCAGGCCCAGGCTGACTGTGATGACCGCCCGCGGCCCGTAGCGCGACGCCAGCGCCCCGCCAATCACCGATAGGGCCAGGTAGCCAATCAGGCTGCCTGTAGCCAGCATACCGGCCTGGGTGTTGTCCAGGTTCAGGCCTGCCTGCATTGCGGGTAGCGTTACCGTGTAACCAAAGCGGGCCAACGCCACCGACCCAGCCACAACTAACACGCTGATGCCAAGCACCATCCAACTGTAGTGAAAACGGGATTGCGGAGAGGACACAGTTACCGCCCTTCCTTAAACCCGGCAGTGGTTACTTGCCAGCCGGCCTCGTCTTTACCCGCCTCAAAGGGGAAGTAGTAGCTGACCCGATCCAGCAGCCCTCCCGCGTATTTGGCTTTTATCTGACCCGGCAACTCGGCCCAGTCGCCACGCACGGCAAAGGTTTCCAGCATCTCGTCGGTGATGAGGGCGGGCATTTCATCCCACTTGCCGCGAGCGGCCAAAAAACTCAACTGCTCGGCGGTTTCGCCCCAGCCGTGGATGTCCATCACCACTTTATACGGAGGGGTGCTGGCGTAAAAAGAAACTTGCTGCCGCGCTCCAAACTCGTACTCCTTCGCTTTTTCGGCATTGTCGGTGGGAATAACAAAAACGGCGCTGGATAGCTCAAGGTCTTCCCGTTTCCGGCCTGTTTTCTTCATACCGGTTTCGATGTGCGGCAGGGCAAATTCCTCAAGGTAACGCTTGGTATGCATCGGGTGGATATGAAAACCGTCGCACACTTCGCCCGCCAGTTGGCACGTATTTTTGTTAACTCCGGCAATGTAAATGGGGATGTTGGGGTAATCATGCGGGCCGGGATTAAAAAAGGGCGACATCAGGGTCAGCTTAAAAAACTCGCCCCTAAAGTTGAGCTTGGTCCCGTTTTGCCAGCAATCCCAAAAAGCGCGCATCGCCAAAATAACCTCGCGCATTTTGGCAACCGGCTTCTCCCACTTTACCCCAAAGCGACGCTCGTTGTGCCCCTTTACCTGGGATCCCAAGCCCATAATAAAACGGCCCTTGGCGTATCGAGCCAAATCCCAGCCAATATGGGCCAAAATAGCCGGGCTGCGGGGGAACGCGACGGCAATACTGGTTCCCAGCGATAGGCGTTCGCTGTGTTCGGCGGCCAGCGTTAAGGGCAAAAAAGGATCGTGCGCGGTTTCAGAGGTCCAGATGCCGTCGAAGCCCATGTCTTCTGCGGCCTGGGTCAGCGCCGGTATCTCGTTTAAATTGCTGACAAGCAGGGTTGTGTCGATCTTCATTGATTCCTCCTGAAGTAGTTTAGCGCCTCAGTTTACCACCAAATCTCATTTCTACAAAGGAGACCGTTTGACACCATTGATTTTCCTCTTATACTATTTTCCAATCTCTTTATCCCAACTTATGGAGGTCTGCCAAAAGTGCCTGACTCTAAATTATTGAGCCTCTCAGAAGCCATTGCCCGTTTTGTACCCGATGGAAGTTCGGTGGCGCTGGGTACGGCCCAGGAAACCCTTATTCCGTTTGCCGCCGGTAACGAATTAATCCGCCGGCGCAAGCGCAATTTAACGCTGATTGGCCCTATTTCTGACATTTTGTTTGACCAGATTATTGGCGGCGGCTGTGTCCGTAAAATTCAGGCCGCCTGGGTGGGTAACGTTATTACCGGCTCCAGCTATAATTTTAGAAATGCGGTTGAGCAGGGTCAGATTGAAATGGAGGATCACTCCAACTTAATGCTGTCGATGGCGCTGCGGGCCGGGGCGATGGGCGTTCCCTTTATGCCGGCCCGAACTGCTCTGGGCAGCGATCTGTTCAAAACCAACGCCGGCTTAAAAACAATAAGCTGCCCCTTTACCGGCGACACGCTGACCGCCATTGCCGCCATAAACCCCGATGTGACCATTATTCACGTCCAGCGGTCGGATGAGTATGGCAACGCCCACTGCTGGGGCAATCTGGGCATCACCCGCGAAGCCTGTCTGGCCAGTCGCTGCGTCATCATCACCGCCGAAGAGATTGTTAGCCCGGATGTCATCAGCAGCGACCCCAACCGGGTTGTCACCCCCGGCTTTCGGATTAGCGCGGTGGCGCAAGCACCGTGGGGCGCGCACCCCTCGCCCGTGCCGGGCTACTACAACCGCGACCATCAAGCCTTCATCGATTATCGGGAGTCGAGCAAAACCCCAGAGGTTTTCGCTAAATGGCAGACCCGGTGGGTCGATTCCGTGCAAAGCAGCGACGATTATCTAAATCTGTTAGGCAAAGAGAGAACAACCAAACTATCCCTAAAAAACCATGTGCTATCCGAGGTTGTAGATTATGGCTACTAAATCCAAAATCCAAAATCCAAAATCCAAAATCAAGTACACTTTGCCGCAACTTATGGTCGCCGCCGCCGCCCGCGAGGTTGTCGATAACGAGGTGGTGTTTGTGGGGATGCGCTTGCCTTTGCTGGGCTTTTTGCTGGCCAAGAGTACCCACGCCCCCAACGCCATCGGGGTGTATGAGCTGGGCATAATACGCGATACCGTTGCCCCTGAACCAATCTTAACAATGGGCGATTTGCCCAACCTCTCTCGCGCTCAATGGCTGGCCGACACGGCCGACTTGATGGGCCTGCTTCAACAAGGAATTGTAGATGTCAGTTTTATTGGCGGGGCGCAGGTGGATCGGTTTGGCAACTTAAATACCAGCTACATCGGCAGTCTGGACAAGATTGAAACCCGGCTGCCTGGCAGCGGCGGCGCGTGCGATTTGGCCAGCCTGGCTAAACGGCACATTATCATAATGACTCATCAAAAGCGTCGCTTTGTGCCAAAAGTGGATTATATCACTTCAGCCGGGTATGGAGATGGGGCCGGTTGGCGCGAGCGCGTGGGTCTGCCCCGGGGCGGTCCCTCGACGGTAATTACCACCCTGGGCATCCTAAAATTTGACCCGGATACCAAGGAAATGGTTCTGGCCTCAACCCATCCCGGCGTCACCGTCCAACAGGTTTTAGACAATACCGGCTGGCCGTTGCGCGTTGCCCCGGAAGTAAATGAAACCCCGCTACCCACTGAAGCTGAATTGGCGATGCTGCAAAAATTTGACCCGGAAGGTTTTTGGACCGGAGCTTGATTTAGCGTCTTGCCAATGTAGTTTTTGCTTTTTGGATAAGAAAATTTTATATAATTGGGGAGTAGGAAGTAAGGAGTTAAGGAGTAAGGATTTTTCCCATACTTCCTACTCCATACTTCTTACTCCCATCTCCTTTCTGGTTTTGGCTTGTCCAGGTTAGGATAAAGAAGGAAACTATGCCAACTTTTGAACCAAAAGACCCAAATTTTGAATCGCGAGTCCGGGCCAGTTTTGCCCGGCAAGATATTATGGAAACCATAGGAGCCAAACTGGTTAGCGTGTCTCCCGGCGAGGTCCAGATAGAACTTCCCTTTCGGGACGACCTTACGCAGCAACACAATTTTCTTCATGCGGGCGTGGTCACAACCATTGTCGATACCGCCTGCGGTTATGCCGCTTTAAGCCTTATGCCAGCGGATTCGGCTGTGTTGACCATTGAGTACAAAGTTAACTTTGTTTCTCCTGCGGCAGGCGACCGAATGGTGGCTTATGGGCGCGTCACCAAGCCCGGCCGCACCGTGACCGTGTGTACGGGCGATGTCTTTGCGGTTAGTAACGGGCAGGAGAAGTTGGTTGCCATTATGCTGACCTCGATGATGAGGGTGGTTAACACGGGGATACAAGATTGAGATATTGCTCCAATCTTATGACAACATTATGCGCCTGCTTGTGCTTTCCGGCGGCGTGGGGTAGAATTTGGTCACAATACAAACAGTAATAACTGTGAGAGCTTGACCATTGATACGTTATAGAACCCAAGACCTGATTTTTACTTTATACGGCGACTATATTGCGCCCAGAGGCGGGGTGGCCTGGATAGGCAGTATTATTGAATTGATGTCCGGGCTGGATACCAGCGCCCAAGCGGTTCGTTCTACCTTGTCACGGATGACCCGCAAGGGCTGGCTGCGCAGTCGACGCGAAGGGCGGCATAGCTTTTACACCATCACCCCCAAAGCCGAGACGCTTCTGGAAGAAGGAACCCAGCGTATTTATCAACCCCGGCGGGACCCCTGGGATGGATGCTGGTGCATTTTAACTTACTCTGTCCCCGAAGATCAACGCCACTTGCGTCACCGATTTAGACAAAGGTTGATTTGGCTGGGTTTTGGCCGGTTAGGACCGGCGACGTGGATTTCGCCGCGCAACCTGCAACAAGAGGTCACGGAAATTGCCGGGGCATTGGGTATATCGGGTCAGGTTGATTTTTTTGCGGGCGAATATCTTGGTTTTTCTCAGGCCAGAGAGTTGGTAGAACGCTGTTGGGATATGGAGCAGTTAAATCGCGCCTATCTTGATTTTATCAGACGCCACCGGCCGGCCTGGCGTCGCTTTGTCAATCAGGTTAATGAGGGGGCCGCCACCCCTTGCAGTGTTTTTATCCGGCGATTTCTGCTGGTTCATGAATATCGTTCCTTCCCCTATGTTGACCCCAACCTTCCCCCAGAACTCTTGCCCAACGACTGGCTGGGCGACGAGGCCATTCATCTCTTTCAAACCTATGCCGCCGTGTTAGCCCCCAAAGCCAACCACTATGTTGACGGGGTGCTGGCTACTGAGCCGGACAGTTAAGGCCAATGAATTTGCGAATGAAAGAATGGCGAATTATAGCCGGATTCGCCATTCGTTCATTCGCCATTCCGGCTTGTGCCGGAGGGGCGGCAAAACAATTAGGAATCGGGATTAAATAACTGTCTCATTTCAGAGCGCAGTAAATGGTAATTAGTAATTAGGGATTGGCTTAATAACCAATTACCATTTACCATTTACCAATTACAACGTTGAGGGACAGTTATTTAATTCTCATTACTTAGCGTTTTAGCCGGCCTTTTTGATTGGAGGAATTACTTATGTGTGAATTTTGTGTACAACACGGCGAAGGCAAAAAATGGTATCTGGCAATGGATAACTACTCGCAAGAGTTGCTTGCTCAGGATGGCCGCATTGAGTATGCCCGCCACTTTATTAATACGTTTGAAGAGCGGGCGCCCCGCAGCCTTGACCAACTGGAAATGCTTTCCCGCACGCCTTTTCACGGAATGGCAACACCATTTCTCACGCGCTCGCAAAAGCAAAATCACTTTGGGCAAGTTGTCCCGCTGGAAGAGGTCGAGCAGATTCTTGAGCGGGTGGATGGGGTGGCGCGGTTGTCGTGCCCTTGCCGCCTGGTGACAACGGGGCAACCTAATGCGCGTTACTGTTACGCCTTAACCGCCGACCCGCGCTTGACTGCCGAGATTGACGATTCCTTTAGCCTGGAAACCCTGTCTGCTGCCGAGGCCATTGAATCGATCCGTAAGTTGGACAAAGAGGGCCTGGTACATTCTGTGTGGACGTTCAAAACGCCGTACATCGGCGGGTTGTGCAACTGCGATCAAGACTGTCTGGCGTATCGAATCCATCACGCTCGCGGCCACTTCCAGATGATGTTTCGGGGCGAGTACATTGCCGAGGTTGACCCCGATGCCTGCAACGGATGCCGAAACTGTATGCGGCAGTGCCAGTATGGGGCAATCCGCTATTCGGCTGTAAACAAAAAGGTAGAGATAGACCCCCGTCAATGTTTTGGCTGCGGCGTGTGCCGCCCGGTTTGTAACAAAGATGCGATCACCCTCCACGCCCGGTCTGAAAATCCGGTAGCAGCCGGGATTTGGTAGAGTAGTTGTTAGGTTTTTCCATTCCTACCATTCCGCTTTACATATTATGAGCTTCTTTTAAGTTCTCCCAATTGATGATATACTAAAAGCAAACCACACTTGGGAAACACTCACTATGACAAG
>JAJRVO010000110.1 GCA_024277275.1 Chloroflexota bacterium | reverse complement strand
AGCGCTTCTGCTGTTTTAGTAAAAATCTTTTTCAATGTTTCTGTCAATATCATCAGGCTTGTATTCCTTTCTGGAGTTTGGCAGTTTCCAGAAACTATATCACAATTTTGGGAGGATTTAAATTTTGGAACTCCCTAACAGGTTGGTTAAAACCTGGCGCAGGCGCGTTACGTCGCCAAGAAGAACGGCGGGGGTTTGATTATCAACGCTATAAACCAGTTCCAACCCTTTTTTGGTAGCCTGGGCGACCAGTAAATCAAGGGACTCTTCAAAACAACTGTACAGGTTAAAGGGCTGATTTTCCAACTCTAACCTGCCGACCTCTATTTTGGAGAAGTCGAGAATATCGTTGATGATGGTCAACAAGGTATCGCTGCTGGTACGAATGGTTTCCGTGAAGTCTTGCTGCTCCGCGTTCAGGGCGGTATCTAGTAAAAGGCCGGTCATGCCAATGATGCCGTTGAGCGGGGTGCGGATTTCGTGGCTCATAGTAGCCAGGAATTCGCTTTTGGCCTGATTTGCCGTTTCGGCTGTTTCTTTGGCTTGTTGTAACTCATTATTAGTTTGTTGAAGTACGGTAATATCACGGCTTACACCCACAATCCCTTCAACTAAACCGTCCTTATCATATAGCGGGATTTTGGTGGTTAAAAACCATTTTGTGTTGCCAATTTGGTCTGTTACCTGCTCTACCCGATCATACAAAGGACGGCCCAATTCCATTACCGCTTGTTCATCGGCCTGATACTGCTCTGCCTGCTCTTGTGGAAAAAAATCGGCGTCGGCTTTGCCAATAATCTGATCCGGCGCTTCAACGCCACAAGCCTTCAGTTGAGCGGTATTAGCGCTAACAAATCGGCCCTCGCGGTCTTTAACAAAGATGCGGGCGGGTAAGTTATGCATCAATATGTCTAACAGGTTGCGTTCTTTGTTGCGCTCTGTTTGCAAATGGCGCAAAGCAGTCTGCAGTTGGTCAGATTGTTGTTTGACGCGCAGCATTGAGCGGAGCCGCGCCCGCAGTTTTAGCGGGTCGAGCGGTTTGGATAAAAAATCATCTGCCCCGGCTTCAAAGCTTCTAACCTGGTCCTGGTTGCTTTGGAAGCCGGTAATTATAATAATGGGGATGTGTTGCCACCTGTTGTCTGTTTTTAGACCGCGACAAAGCTTAAAGCCGTCCATACCCGGCGTTGTCGCATCGAGCAAAATTACATCTGCCCCGGGTTGTTTTAGACACGCCAAAACTTCAGAACTGGTAGCAGCAAAATTTAACGCATACAGGTCTTGAGACAGACCTTCTTTTAAAATCGGGAGAGTATCGGGATTACCGTTTATAACTAGAATCTGTGGTTTTTTGTTCATGTGTGTCTGGTTTTGGTAACTTTGGGAATTTTAAAGAACTTTTGTCTGGCCGTTTCTATACGGCTACCGGAACCTGTTGGGTCAGCATTTTAGCCAATTTCATCAGGTTTTTGGCAGCCAATGTATTGGGCTTGGAGACCACAAGAGGAATTCCCACGCTGGCTGCCAGATAAAATGCTTCGGGTGCTGGTGGAAGGATGCCTGCCAGGCGTACGTTTAACTCATCCTTAATTTTTTCAGGCGACATAAGAGTACCTGATTGAACCCGCGATACGATAACCATATTTGTTCGGTCTAGCGCGTCCCACTTTCTAAGCGTCTCTAAATCGGCGCGGGCGCAGGCCACTGAAACCGGTTCCGGCTCTGTAACCAATAATACTTGATCGGCTTGATCTAGCGCCTCGCGAATAGCTTCACCGGCAACCGTTGGCAGATCTAAAATAAGATACTTTGCTTCTGTGGATAGCGCCTCAACAATAACCTTTACATGCGCCGCAGTTAGCGGATAATCTGTACTTTGCTGGGGAGCAACCAGCGCCCGTAACCCCGACTTATGTTGCCCCACCCGTCGGGTTACATCCTGGCGACTAATATTAGCCGGGTCCATTGGCAGTAAGTCTCCCAAATCTTGTGAGAACGCCAGGTTTAAGTTATGAACCACGGTGCCTCGATGAGGTCGCAGTTCGGCTAGTATTACCGATTTGCCTTGATTAGCCAGGGTGACGGCCACATTTACGGCAACGGTGGTTACGCCAACGCCCCCTTTGCTGCCCACTATCCCGATGATGCGCGCGCTCTTTGGTTGAGCGCGCTGTGTCCGTTCTAATAGAGCGCCGGCCCGGGCCAATAACTCTTTGGGGTCAACCGGCTTTTGCACATAATCATCGGCGCCGGCCTTAAAACCATTCAACTTATCATTGACACGGCCTCTTGCGCTTAACATAATTACCGGCAGCCGGGCGGTAGAAGGATTGGCTCTCAATTTTTGGCACACTTGCAAGCCGCTCATATCGGGCATCATCACATCAAGAATCATCAGATCAGGCTTTACGTCAACCGCTTTAGCCAAACCCTCAGCTCCGTTTGTAGCAGTATAAACCTCATACTGCGCTCTCTGAAACAGATGCGTGGTCAGACGCAGGGCCATTTTGTTATCGTCAACTATCAAGATACGTCGTTTTGTAGTCATAATAGGCATCCTTTCTTTCTCTAAGCCAACTCTATTCCGGCCCCCCTAAAAACCAAAAATACCCTCTGATAATTGCGCCCTTTTATAAAAACCAGTACTTACGCAGTTTAGAGCAGAATTAGCTGAATGCGAGAATTTTATTCTAATATTCTGCCGATTCTGCTCTAAATGAGGCATAAAACCGTATACTGAACGGCAACTGCGTAAGTGCTGAAAAACTATAAATGAGGGCGCAAAGCAAGGGTATTAAAAGTATAAAAACAGTGCATATTGAAAAACCTAACATCTGATAAAAATTTGTCAAGGTACAATTACCCAAAAGTGTAGGCGGTTATTGCGTTATTTATTATAACTATTGTAACTTAATTTAATGTTATTAACAATAGAGTAAATAGTCCCAATGTAGCGCTCTTGTAATTCTTTTGCAAGTGCTTTACAATGCATGGTACATAACAATCTACACAGAAAGGGATTTACTATGGCAGTGCAAACTTACGATGCAATTATTATTGGGGCCGGTCAGGCTGGCGGCCCTTTCTCAACCACTTTGGCCCAAGCCGGCTGGAAGGTGGCCTTGATTGAAAAAGAGCATGTTGGGGGCAGTTGTGTTAATGAAGGCTGCACTCCAACCAAAACAATGGTCGCCAGCGCCAGGGTAGCGCACCTGGCCCGTCGAGCGGCAGATTACGGAGTCGATACCGGTCCGGTAACGGTTGATTTGACCAAAGTTCGACAGCGTAAACGAGACATTGTAGACATGTTCCGTAACGGTAGCCGGCGGCACATTGAGCAAACCGACGGCGTCGATTTGCTGTTTGGGGAGGGTTACTTTACTGGTCCCAAGACAGTGGAAGTGGCGCTAAACGAGGGTGGAACACGGCAACTTGTCGCCGACAAAATTTTTATTAACGCCGGAACCCGGCCGGCTACCCCCCCGATACCGGGGTTGGATAGTGTGCCTGCGCTCACTTCAACCTCAATTATGGAGCTGGATGCAGCGCCGGAGCATTTGCTGGTGATAGGCGGCGGTTACATTGGCCTGGAATTTGGTCAGATGTTCCGGCGTTTTGGAAGCCGGGTAACTATTGTGCAGCGCGGCAAACAGGTGTTGGTTAGGGAAGACGCCGATGTAGCCGAGGAAGTGGTCAAAATCCTCCGCCAGGACGGCATTGAGGTGCTGCTGGAAGCCAACACCACCCAGGCCGCCCAAGCCGAAAACAATCAAATACAGTTAACCGTCGCCACCCCCCAAGGGGACCGCGTCCTCACCGGCTCTCATCTGCTGGTTGCAGCCGGTCGTACCCCCAATAGCGACCGGCTTAATCTGCAAGCGGCGGGCGTTGACGTTAACCAGCACGGTTTTATTCCGGTCAATGAGCGGCTGGAAACCAACGCGCCGGGCGTCTATGCTCTGGGCGACGTCAACGGCGGCCCGGCTTTTACCCATGTCTCTTATGACGACTTCCGCATCCTGCGTACTAATTTGCTGCAAAACGGCAATGCCACCACCAAAAATCGTTTGGTGCCCTATGTGGTTTTCATCGACCCGCAACTTGGGCGGGTGGGCTTGACCGAGCAAGAGGCCATAGCCCAGGGACACGCCTTTTGCGTGGCTAAACTACCGATGACCCATGTAGCCCGCGCCCTGGAAGTCGACGAAACTCGCGGATTTATGAAAGCCCTGACCGACGCTCACACCGATCAGATTTTGGGCGCCGCCGTTTTGGGTATTGAAGGAGGCGAGGTGATGAGCGCGCTCCAAATGGCTATGATGGGCCAAGTCCCCTTCACCGCTATTCGCAACGGCGTATTTGCCCATCCCACCCTGGCCGAGTCGCTAAATAATTTATTTATGGCTCTGGATGATGAGGAACGGACAACCTGTCACTACCCTAACCGTTGATCGACAGTTTTGTCGATAATTGTGAATTGTGAACTCTGAATTGTGAATAAATCTTTGATCGGCCAAAAACTATTCACAATTCACAATTGGCTATTCACAATTCACAATTTTAAAATATCGATACACAAGATATGGCTGAACAATTTGGCAGATATGAGATTCTGGAAGAGATTGGACAAGGCGGTTTTGCCATTGTCTATCGTGGGCGCGACACGACGCTGGACAGAGTGGTCGCGCTAAAAGAACTAAGATCAATCTTGCTCAATGATGCCGACTGGGTAAAACGTTTCCGCCGAGAGGCAAGAACTATCGCTCGCTTGGATCATCCGCACATTGTCACTATCCACGATATCTACGAGGCTAAAGAACGATTGTGCATTGTGATGCGCTTGGTGGATGGGCCAAGCCTGGAAGAACTTATTGCAACGCAAGGCCCCTTACCCTGGTCAGAA
This sequence comes from Chloroflexota bacterium, assembly GCA_024277275.1. GTDB lineage: Bacteria > Chloroflexota > Anaerolineae > 4572-78 > J111 > JAJRVO01. Next base: position 8,360 of record JAJRVO010000110.1, on the reverse strand, counting down.
GCGGTGGATATCATCACCGCCGTAGCGCAAGGTCTGGATTTCGCCCACTCCCAGGATATCTTGCACCGGGATTTAAAACCGGCTAACATTTTGATAGACCCCGAACGTGGCCCGATGCTAACCGACTTTGGTTTGGCCAAGCTGGCCAGTGAGAGCAGTACCAGCATTACCGCCGGCGGAGGTGTGGTTGGCACGCCGCACTACATTGCCCCGGAAGTGTGGGAAGGACAGGGAACCACCCGGCAATCGGACATATATGCTCTGGGGTGCATTCTGTACGAGATGCTCACCGGGGAGAAAATCTTTAAGGGCGAAACTCCCCCGGCGGTGATGCTGGCCCACTTTAAACCTCTTGCGCTGCCCACTTCGTGGCCCAAAGGCGTACCTTGCGGCGTAGCCAATGTGCTGCAAACGGCTTTGTCCAACAACCCTGCCGACAGATACGACATTGCCGGTGAGATGATAAAAGCGTTGGCCGGGCTTATAGAGGGCGACCAGGCCCAACCATCCCTCGTATCCGGTAAAACAGACCTGACTGTTGAAGAGATGCCGCAAAATACCGGCTTAAGAGAACCATCCGAACTGGATGTTGCCCAGACAGAGCCAGAACCTATCCCGGCAGAGCGTAGCTCTGGAAAGATGGAACAGGTTGTTTCTCAATCTCAACCGCTTTCCTCTGCTGACCCTGTCTCGACTGTTTCTCCGGAACAGTTGCATATGCAAGGAGAAATGCCCGACCCGGCTCAAATACATGCCGCCCACCATGCCCACTTGGGCGCGGCCCCAGCAACTGCTCCCACGCAGTCTGTGTCTCATTCTATGCCTGCCACACACCCCAGAAGACGACTTGGCTGTTGGATTGTTTTTGCGGCGGTAGGAGGCATCCTGTTGCTGACGGTTGTTGGGGTAGGAAGTTTCTGCTCGGCATTTGGCAACAACTTTGGCGCCGATTTTTTCCAACCTGTAGAACTGGGCGAAACAGTTAACCAGGATATTAGCATCCCCCTGCCCAACAGCGCCGATACACCAGACCTAAAAATTGACTTTGCCGGCGGGGAGTTGTCCCTCTCTCCGGGCGCTGAAAGAGCATTAGTGCAGGGTACAGCCACCTATAATGTCCCCGACCTCAAGCCCAAAGTGGTTGTTAATGATAACCAGATTCATCTACAGTTTGAAAAAGATATTGGGCTTGGCGGCCTTACCACGCAGGGACTTGAGAACAGGTGGGATTTAAAATTGGGTTCTACGCCAATGGCGCTAACCGTCAACGCCGGAGGAGCGCAAACCAATATGGAGTTGGGCGGGCTTTCGTTAACGGAGCTAAAGGTCAGCCAGGGCGCGGCCAGCTTTGCTCTGTCCTTCTCTGAACCCAACCGGGTCGAGATGAAAACTTTGGGATTTGACGGGGGCGCATCCAGCGCTACCTTAACCGGCCTGGCCAATGCTCAAGCGAAAGAGGTTATCTTCCACGGCGGAGCCGGCGACTTTACCCTGGATTTTAGCGGTCAACTGCAAAATGATATCGAGGTTAGGGTTAAAGGAGGACTTGGCACAGTCACAATTATCGTACCGGAAAACGTACGCGCCGAGCTTGTCATTGCCGACGATTCGACGGCCAGCGTCGATGCGGCGGGAGGCTGGCAAAAATCTGGCGACACGTATACTATTTCCGGACAGGGTAGCCAAATCATTATCAATGCAGAATTTGGTTTCGGTAGCTTAAAATTGCGTACTTCGTAATAGGCCACAAGGCGATGATTTCATTTCGGCCATATTGGGCTAGAGCTAACTGTAATACGTAACGAGTAACGAGTAAAAAAGTTACTCGTTACTCGTTACGCATTACGCATTACTTTTTAACATTGATTGGCCGAAGCCAGAACCAATGCCGAACGCATCATTATTGAGGTTGAATTTATGACGATACCGTCAGATACAATTTTAGAAAATCGTTATCGTGTCGATTGGTTGCTGGCTAAAGGAGGAATGGGGGCTGTTTACCGAGGGTTTGATACCAAGCTCAATATGCCTGTCGCGCTCAAAGAGAACTTTTTCGACACGCCCCAAAGCATCATCCAGTTTAAACAAGAAGCCCTCATTCTGGCCCGCCTGCGCCACCCCAACCTGCCCCGCGTCATCGACCATTTTAGCTTTGAAGACCAGCAATATCTGGTGATGGATTTCATTGACGGCGACGACCTCTGGAAAATTGTCAGAGAGCACAACCGGCCTCTTACAGAAAGACAAGCCCTCGATTGCGTCATCCAGGTCTGCGATGCCGTTCAATATCTGCACCGGCAAGAGCCGCCCATTATTCACCGCGACATCAAACCTCAAAACATCAAGATTACGCCGGACAATCAGGCCGTCCTGGTCGATTTTGGTATTGCCAAAGTGGGCGGGGGCGATATCCGTACCCGCACCGGCGCGCAGGGTATAACCCCCGGCTTCTCTCCTCCGGAACAATACGCCGGTAGCGGCACTAGCCCGGCTTCTGATATTTACGCCCTGGGAGCGACCCTGTACGCCGTGCTGACGGGTCGAAAACCGCCCGACAGCGTAGGCCGCATGGTCAATCAGGCCGAGTTTATAGCGCCTGATGTTCTCAATCCGGCGTTAAGCCGGCAAACATCGCAATCTATTGTCTACGCTATGCAGTCGCAACTGCAAGACCGGCCCCAATCGGTAATTGCCTGGCAGCAGGATTTAGAAGCTATCAGACAAACATTGGCCGCTGCGCCGGATGAAGCGGCCACCGTTGCTTCAGCAGAAATTACACCGCTTTGGTTAATTGGCCCCGCAGGGCAAAACTATGAACTGTGGCCGGGCAGTCTAACCTTGGGCCGGGCCAAAGACTGCGATATTCGGATTAATGACCGTCAGGCATCGCGGCAACATGCCGTGCTGGAATTTGATGGGCAACGCTGCCTTGTTTATGACGAGGGCAGCGCCAACGGCACATTTATTAATGAACAGTTGGCGGGGACTGATGGGCGTCCCTTGGCCGTTGGAGACCGCTTGCGCATTGGCGACACCCATTTCTACTTAAGCGCCGCTATGCCCGAAGCGGGTAGCGAAACTGTGGATGTGCCGGAGCAAGCGGCCATTGACGATCAGTTTGAGACAACCTACGCTCCCACGGCATTTATATCCCAGGAATCAGACGAGTTTGGCGATGAGCAGGAGACCGCGCCCGTTCCAATTCTTAAATCGCCCGCAGAGCCGGAAGCTCAAGCGGCCTATGAAGCAGTTCCCGATGTTGCGGATAGCGCTTCCGGGTTGCCTCCCTGGCTGTGGATTGGCGGCGGCGTAGCGTTTTTATTTTTGGCCGCAGCAATAAGCGCGGTGGCTTTTTTGGCGAGTAAAGGTAGTCAGGACACAATTATCAGAGCCACTCAAGAGGCTTTGACCCAGACAGTCACCCGGCAAGCTCAACTTCCAGCCGAGCCGCCGGCCGAAGTTACCACTCCAATAGGTGAGGAATCGCCCGGCGCGCAAAAAGCCGAAGCCGCAGCTAACGCTGTTGGTACTGCTGCCGCCATAGCTACGTCCACGGCCCAGGCTCAGCAAACGGCTATAGCCCAGGCTCGACAAATTGCCACGGCTAACGCGCAAGAAACGGCTACCGCTCAAACGCAAAGACAGAGTGCCGCTGTAGCTACGGACGCAGCCCGGCAGACGGCAACAGCCCAGGTTGAACAAGCGGCTACCATCAGCGCGCGGGAAACGGCTGAGACCTATGCGCAAGAGGCGGCTACGGCCCATGCTCAACAAGCGGCTACAGCCAGCGCCCAAGAAACGGCCCAGGCGGCGCTTAGCTATGGGCGCATTGCTTTTACCTCTGACCGTGAGGGCAACTTTGATATCCACGTAATGAACGCCGATGGCAGCGGGCTGGTCAACCTGACCAATCACCCGGCTGATGATGATAGCCCGGCCTGGTCGCCGGACGGCGGGCGTATTGCATTTAAATCCGACCGTGAGGGAGTCTCCAAAATCTACGTGATGAACGCCGACGGCAGCGGGGTAACTCGGTTAACCGGCGACTCGGACGGCGATCACGGCCCGGCCTGGTCGCCGGATGGCAGCCGCATTGCCTTTTACGCCCAACACGGGAATAATTTTGATATCTACGTAATGAACGCCGATGGCAGCGGGCTGATAAATTTAACCAACAACCCCGCCGGCGATGGGGTTCCAACTTGGTCGCCGGACGGCAGCCGGATTGCTTTTACCTCTAACCGTGGGGGCAACTTTGATATCTACGTAATGAACGCCGACGGCAGCGGGGTGACAAACCTGACCAACCATCCGTCTGATGACGGCAATCCGGCCTGGTCGCCAACCGGCGCTCACATCGCCTTTCTGTCTGAGCGGGATGGCAGCGCGGCCATCTATATAATGAACACCAATGGCAGTGGCGTGGCCCGCTTAACAAATGACCCGATCCATGAAGATTCGCTGGTTTGGTCGCCGGACGGCGGGCGTATTGCGTTTGTGTCTGAACGCGACGGCAATGCGGAAGTCTACGTGATGAACGCCAACGGCAGCGGGCTGACAAACTTAACAAACAATCCGGCTACGGATCGAAATCTTTCCTGGGGACGGTGAGCTAGCCGTTCTCTCCCTCTCGTTACCACGCTCCAGCGTGGTAATGCATTAGCAACGTGTGACGTTGCCCAACGTTCCATGTTGCCGGACGCTCTGCGTCCCTTGTGCAGGCTGACCAGAGCATTGGAACGAGGGGGCTGAATAATTCAACGATTACACGGTGAGACCATTGATTCGCAAATTAAAGTTATATCCGCTAAGTAAGCATCTAAAAACAAGTTCCTGCAAAAGGAGTCAAAAAGTACACTTTTTGACTCCTAAAACGGGAAGTTATTTTTGGGCGGTACTAAGGCAGATGTATCTGCCCCGGCAGTTGTGCTTGTTAATACTCTTATTGTTGACCCTTGCCGCTTGTAACGGAGTTTCTCCTACGCCTGCCGCGACGCCAACGCCGGACAGTTCCACCTTTTACAGCCAGGGTCTTGGTTACATGAACAGCGGCGAGTATAAACTTGCTGTCATAGAGTTCAACAAAGCGGCTGAGTTAAACCCTGATGATGCCAACATCTTTGCTAGTAGAGGTCTGGCCCATCACTGGCTGGGCGCATACGGCGAGGCCGGCGCCGACTACAGCCACGCCATAGAACTGGACCCGGATAACTACTTGACCTACTATAACCGGGGCGTCAGCTTTAATGACCGAGGCCAACACGAACGCGCTCTGGCCGATTATCGCCGCGCCGTGGCCCGCAATGACAACGATTCCCTGTCTCACAATAACCTGGCCTGGACTCTGGCCTATCATCTCGACACTGATTATCAGGAGGCCCTGGAGCATGCCCTGCGCTCCGTGGAATTAGAGCCAAGTGAACACAATCACGACACGCTGGCTTTGGTTTACTACAAACTTGAACGGTTTGAAGAAGCCCTGAAACATTACGATACCGCTCTTGCCCTCAACCCTGACCAACTTGAATCTTACATAGGCCGGGGCGATGTGTACCTGGCTTTGGGCAATCAAAAAGCCGCCCGGAGCGATTACCAGACTTATCTTTCTCTGGCTCCGGCAGGCGAAGGGAAGGATGAGGTGGAAGCAATACTCAAGTCGTTACAATAGGCTTGAGAATATTAGAGTTTATCGGAAATAAAATGAAGCATCTCATGTCATTTCGAATGGAGCGTAGCGGAATGAGAAATCCCTCAGTACGTTGATTTTTAGACATGTTTTCAGGGATTTCTCGCTCCTTTCGTCGCTCGAAATGATATGTCCAAAGTCACCTTGCTTATTTCCGATAATGTCTATTGTACACTCTGTTTGATAAAATTTATTGTGAAAGGAAAGTGAATGATGGCAAAAAAAGGAATCCCAGAAAACATCAAAGTACAAGTTGAGGAGATTGTTAACCGCTTTAATCAAGAGGTTATCAAAAATCCCAATGCTTTCTATATTACTCGTTACAGAGGAGTTTATCTGTACTTGAGTAGGCAGGGTATAAGTATAGCTTTTCAAGTTTGTCGTTTAAAATACAACGGCGCTATAAATGATTGGGATTTTGCCATATACAAGCATAGTTCTGACAGATATGATCCGGATGAGTGGTTTTTTCCCGGATCGGGTTTTGTCAATGGGACTGTCGAGGGTGCATTAAAAGCTGGCCTGGAAGCCTACCCATAGTTGACTTAAGGAAACAACATGAACGAGCAAATTCAAAACTTAAATCAAGCTTTACTGGCAGCAATGGACACCTACGCCGAACGAATTTGCCTTCAAGTCAAGTGGCGCGGGCGATATCAAAATATCCCTTACCGGCTATTTTTGGCGAAGGTAAACCGTACGTGTCGGCCATGATTGTGCCTAATCTAAAGGCATTGGTTGATCATTTTCAGGATGACCCGGAGACAGTGCCTACCACGGGCCACCCCAAGGTAAAGGCGTTATTGGACGAGGCAATAGGCAAGATTAATAGCGGGCTGGACCGCTGGGAATATATCAGAGAATATAGCCTGCTTGAGCAGCACCTAAGCAGAGATACCGGCGAGTTGACCCCCTCTATGAAGATTAGCCGCCACGTAGTTACCGAGCGATACGCCACCCAAATTAAGGCTATGTACCCGGTTACGCTGCAACTGCAAGCGCAAGAGGTCTCCCAGGTTCAGGTTGAGCCGGAGCGCTTACGCGAGCTGCTGGAGAAAGAGAAAATTCTGGACGCCTGGATGGCGGATGCAGGCATTGAGTTTCTTTTTGACCTGGCCGGCGAAAAACAAATTGATCCGCCATCTATGGTCCATATTTGCGACACGGCGGCCACAATTGCTCAAATGGAGAATGAAGAAGTTCCCCTCTCTACGGCGTTAATTGTCGGCGATCCAATTAACATTAGCCGCGTATTGCCCCCAAGCCAGATTCAATTGTTGCATCACGATCATATCCGCCGCATGCGCAAGACCCTGGTGACAATGGCCAAAATTGTAGACGGGCTGGTGCTGGGCTATGTAGTAGACCGGCACGGCTACGTGCGGGGCATCAGCAAATTAACCGTAGAGTTAGATGAACCGGTCAGCTTTTTGTTGGGACCTCAATTTCGTCGCCATGCCGCTATTTCCCGGCAATGTAACGCCGTGGTGTTTTTTGTGCCGGCCGGGGGACGGCAGGTGCGCGTCTTTGCCGATGGGCAGATGATGGGGCGCTACTCTAATGGCGATTGGTCGCCGGAGAGTATGCTCCGCATAAACGAGGTGGTGGTTCAACTGGTCGAGGAGAAAAATTACAACCTGGTCCTGGTGCGGCGCGTTTTGCGTTGCGCTTTCCAGATGTCGGAGGATAATTTGGGAGCCATCTTTATTGTGGGCAATGCCGACGCCATTTTGGAACATTCTGACGCTTCAGAAATTAGCCACTTTGCCCTGATTGTCAGCGCCCAAATGGACCAGTTATCCGACCAGGAGTTAATCAACTTTGCCAAGCAAGACGGGGCCACCGTCATTGATACCGAAGGCAAGTTCAGGGGCTGCATGGTTTTGCTGCGGCCAGAAGCCGACACTCAGGCCGAGATTGGCCCCGGCAAAGGGGCGCGGCACAGCAGCGCCGCCAAAATGAGCGCCGAGGCTCAATGCCTGGCTATTACCGTTTCGCACGATGGCCCCATCACCATTTACGACTCCGGGCGGCGGGTACTATCTTTGTAGGGAGGAACGACAAAATGATTAAAAGATTTTTTTGTATGTTTTCCCTTATTTCATTAACCGGCATTTTACTGGTTGCATGTCGACAAACACCCCTCCCTTTTGAATGTACCGACGCCATTGGCTGCGTGGATATTGCGCCGGGCCAACCGATAAAGCTGGGGGTTTTACAGGCATTGAGCGGCGGCGTGGCTGTTATTGGCTCTGATCAAACCCGAGGCATTGAACTTGCTTTGGCTATGCGGGACAATCAGCTTCTCGGTCACCCCATTGAGTTGCAAATTGAGGATGAACGATGCACATCTGAGGGAGGAACCATAGCCGCTATGAAGGTTGTTGCCGACCCCCAGGCCGTGGCCGTTATCGGCACAACTTGCTCTGGGGCAGCCACAACTGCGATTAAGGTGATATCGGAGGCGGGTTTGGTCATGGTTTCGGGGGCAAATACCGCCCCTTCATTAACCGCAATTGGCGGAGACCAGGGCGTTAGGCTTTTCCGATTTTTAAATGATCCCAAAATGTATGAACAACAATGGTCGTAAACTTAGAAATCTTGAAATTAACGCGAAAAAGCTTTAAAGCATTCCCCAAAATAGCCTTCTGACGCTTAAAACTGACGAATGTCT
>JAJRVO010000109.1 GCA_024277275.1 Chloroflexota bacterium | reverse complement strand
TACTACAGAATGTTAGCGATGGTTTCACAGAAATCTATGAATCAGGTCGGTCTGTCTACTATTCGGTATGAGAAAGGGCAGTTACCCAAACCTAAAACAGCCGAAGCTATTGCCAAACATCTCAACAAAATCATCAGCAAACTAATTGAAGCAGATGAAACAATAGATGCGCGTGAATTTGACCTGTGGCGGGGTATGGCTGCCGGGTCACAAGCTCAAGGCTCTTGGCAAAACAAAAAGGGTCGTAAAATGGAGATAGTGGTGGAAGGTATTATCCGCCGTAGGCTGCGTAAAAGCAGTTTGGTATCGGAAGATATTGATGATGAACCCCGGATAATGTTGGTCGACCAAAGAGTTGTTGCGTTTGCAGATGAGCCAGATATTGGGTTTTACGACGATGGCAAAATTATAGCGGCTGTTGAAGTGAAAGGCGGCATAGATAAAGCCGGGGTCTTGGAGCGAGTTGGCGCAGCAATTAAAAGCTTGAGCCGAGCCAAAGAAGAGAACCCTGACTCGGTCACAATTCTAATCTTGCAGGAAGTTTCAATGACTTTGCAGTCAATTGTTGACCTGCAAACAAACCAAAAATCTGTAAATTATTGGTTTACCGTGGAAGACGTTTTGGAAAACGAAGACAAGCGAAGTGAAGTTTTCAATCTTCTGCGAATCTAATCACACTGTTACAAGAGTTGCTTTCTGTATAGACGTTGCAAGAAACTGAGCGTATCAAATTGTATTGTCAAAATTTTGCTGTTGAGCGTTCGGTGGCAGCGGTGGTTTTTTCGTAAAGGCTCAACGTAATCGGCAGAGAAAAGCCACCTAAACAATAACGTGAATTAAGCAGAGGGTTAAATTAATTTTACAGAAAAAGTAGCCTTAATTACCGGCGCGGCCTCAGGGATGGGAGCGGTCACAGCCCGCGAGTTTAGAACCGCCGGGGGACAGGTAGTAATTGTTGACCGCAATGAAAACCTGGCTGTACGGGTCGCCAATGAAATTGAGGTTGGCCCGCCCGTTATTGGCGATGTGAGCGACTCCGCCTTTTGCAACCGGGCGGTTGAAACTGCGCTGGAACGTTACGGTCGCTTAGATGTACTGGTCAACGCGGCCGGCGTCATCGTTCGGGCCGATGCGCTCAATACCTCGGACGAGCAGTGGCAGCGGGTGATGAACGTTAACGTCAATGGGGTGTTTTTTATGAGCCGGGCGGCTGTCGGTCCTATGAAAAAACAAGGCCACGGGGCCATTATTAATTTCGGCTCAATTTGGGGCAGCGTTGGCGCGGCGGGGGTAACAGCCTATTGCGCCTCAAAAGGGGCTGTCCACCAGATTACGCGGGCTATGGCCCTGGATCACGTTAAGGACGGCATCCGCATTAACGCCGTCTGCCCCGGCGAGGTCAACACACCGATGCTGGCCTCGGAACGCTCTGAGCCGGTCACGCCTGAACTGATGCAAAGCCTGGCCGATACCGTGCCGCTGGGTCGCCTGGCCGAGCCGGTAGAAATTGCCCGCGTGGTACTGTTCCTGGCCTCGGAGGCGGCCAGTTATATGACCGGGGCAATGGTCAACGTAGACGCAGGATTCACGGCAAGATAGTGTCTTAGCGGTTGAGATTTTAATTTTTGGGTAAGAAAAATACTGTAAACGTAGCGAATCTGTGAATGAGCGAATGGCGAATCTGGCCCATCATTCGCCATTCGCTCATTCGCCATTCAAGTTTATCCAGGTTAGGTGCATTATGGAATATCGTGTTTTGGGTCGAACCGGGGTCAAAGTGACCCCACTGTGTTTGGGCACAGACAACTTTGCCAACCCCACCCCAGAGGCCGAGTCGATAGAGATTATTAACCGTGCTCTGGATGCCGGCATCAACTTGATTGACACCAGCAACAGCTATGCCAAAGGTGAGAGCGAGCGCATTATAGGCCGGGCGCTGGCTGAGAGTGGTCGCCGCCATCAGGTGGTTATTGCCACCAAGGCTCACTACCCCACCGGCCCCGGCCCTAATGACCGGGGTAACTCGCGTCTGCATCTGATGAAAGCGTGTGAAGATTCGCTGCGCCGGTTGCAAACGGACCATATCGACCTGTACCAGCTTCACCGCCCTGTGTTCGACATCCCCATTGAGGAAACCTTGAGCGCGTTGACCGATTTGGTGCGACAGGGCAAGGTGCGCTACATCGGCAGTTCCACGGCCCCGGCCTGGAAAGTGATGGAAGCCCTGATGGTCAGCGAGTTGAAAGGTTACGTCCGTTTTGTCTCGGAGCAGCCGCCTTACAATTTGCTCGACCGGCGAATTGAGAATGAATTAGTCCCGATGTGTCAGTCGCATGGCCTGGGGATTTTACCCTGGTCGCCGTTGGCAATGGGCATTTTAGCCGGCCGGTACGCCCACGCCCAAGACTACCCGCCCGATTCACGGGCCAGCCTGCGCGGTGGCATCTACGCCGAGCGAATTACAGCGTCGGGCATAGAAGTGGGGAATAAGTTTGTGCGGTTGGCAGAAGATGCCAATATCTCGCCCGCTCAATTGGCTGTGTTGTGGGTTAAAGAGCAGCCGGGTATCACCGCGCCTCTCATTGGCCCCCGTACCATAAAACAGCTTGAACACTTTCTGCCCGTGCTGGAAATGAAACTGAATGAGATGACCCGGTCTGCCTGTGATGAGTTAGTGCCGCCGGGCAGCGCGGTAGCCAACTTCCACAACTCTGCCCCGTGGATGAAGATGCGGATTGTGTAACCCCGGTAAGGCAATGCGTAACGCATAGCGCGGCAAGCCGCAAATTAACAATGAGCAATTAACAATGAACAAATAATTCTCGCGGATAACGCAAATGTTGCGAGGTAATACTATAATCCGTAATGCGTAATTCGTAACCTTTTACGCATTACGGATTGCGTTTGATCCTACCCCATATGGCTGAAATGAAATCATCGCCTCAAGTAAATTCAACCTGGAATTATGAAAGGTATCAAAGAATGACTCACTCAACAGCCGATGTTGTTATCTGCGGGGCCGGTATTGCCGGCGTTTCCGCCGCTTACCATTTGGCGGTCAGGCAGGGCGTTAAAAACGTAGTCTTGGTCGACGAGCGGTCCCCCTTAACCTTGACCAGCGATAAATCAAGTGAATGTTATCGTAACTGGTGGCCCGGACCGGGAGATGCGATGGTCAGCTTTATGAACCGCAGCATCGACATCCTGGAAGAGTTAGCCCGAGAAAGCGGTAATATCTTTAATATGAATCGACGGGGTTATCTCTGGGCTACTGCCGACCCGGCCCGGATTGAGGATTTCAAACGGACTGCCGAAGAATCGTCTAGCCTGGGAGCCGGTCCAATACGCTACCATACCGGCCAGCCTAATGAACCGGCCTATATCCCCGCCAGCGCCGAGGGTTTTGAAAACCGGCCAACCGGCGCAGATATTATCCTCGACCCGGCGCTCATCCGGCAACACTTTCCTTACCTCTCCGAACAAACCGTGGGCTTGCTCCACGCCCGACGTTGCGGCTGGCTCAGCGCCCAGCAGTATGGCATGTACATGCTTGAACGAGCACAGGCCAACGGCGTCGAGTTGATATCGGCCCGGATAGGGGGGGGGGTGGATGTAAGTGGAAACCGGGTTCGGGCCGTGCGTTTGAGCAACGGCAATGGGTCGGAAATTATTTCGACGCCCAACTTTGTTAATGCCGCCGGACCACTGGCAAAACAGGTTGGGCAGATGATTGGGCTTGACCTGCCTGTCTTCTGTGAACTGCACAGCAAGGTTGCCATCAACGATCACCTGGAGATTGTGCCGCGTGACGCGCCAATGGTTATCTGGGCCGACCCGACCTGTCTGTCCTGGTCGGAAGAAGAACGAACTGCGCTGACCGAAAGTGAGGAGACAAATTGGCTACTGGATGAATTTCCGGTTGGCGTTCACACTCGTCCGGAGGGGGCCGGCGACAGCCCCATTATCCTTGTTGTGTGGGCTTACCATATCGAGCCGGTTGAGGAGCCAACTTTCCCCCTAAGAGCGTGTTTCTTAAAGACCGCAGAGGTTTTTTGCGAGATATTTTCAAGCGAATTTGCCTCGATTATGACCCTAACTTGCAGTTAAAATGGGCTTAAGAAACCTCTGCGGTCTGGCCCACACGATTTAAGAAACAC
>JAJRVO010000108.1 GCA_024277275.1 Chloroflexota bacterium | reverse complement strand
TTGCGGGTATTTAAGAGCAGAATTTCCAGAATGATAGAATTTTGATTCGTTAATTCTGCCAATTCTGCTCTTAAGCCGGCAAAAACCAGCCCAACTGAGTGATTATCGGCGGCGCAGTTTCTAAAACGGGAATTGCTGTCAGCGCAGTCAATCGCGCCACTAAACAAGCTGTGTAGGGCACGTTGTTAACTTGCGTCAAGAAGGGGCGCGTAGAATTTGGGACCAAAATGCCAAACGTTCATAATTTGGAAGCATTGAAGGAGTGGCTGGACACAAATGGAATCGACATCTCCCAATGGGGAAGCGGCGGCGCAAAAACCGTAGCCAACCTATGGGAAGAGCTTGCAAACGGAGACATCCGGCTGCTGGATAATCCACCAACCAGAATAGTACACGTTGTTGAAGTTTGCATTCAAAAAGGTAATCTTGTACTCAAAGAGTTAAAACAAGAGTTTGGCGATGGGCAGCTGCGCACCCGTAACCGTCTTCCTTCTGAAAAGATGAAACCAGATGAGGACTGTAACGACGCGGCACTGCGCTGCTTAAGAGAAGAATTGGGCGTTGATAAAAAGGATGTTACCTTTGTTACATCTGCCTGCACGCAGAGAACAATGCAGGTTGAGTCCCCCTCTTATCCCGGCTTAGATACTCAATATACATTTCATACCATCACCGCCACAGTAAACCAACTACCCGAAGCCGACTTTTGGCAAGACAACGCCGCAAACAACCAGGGAGACCCTATTAAAAGACATCATTGGGGATGGCGGGAAGAGTGAGAAGAATCTTAAAAAATCCCGCCGCCTAATCTGCGCCGGACCATCCGCAACTCGTCCACTCCAAGCAAGTAGGCCAGGCTCACGTAAACCAGCCCCCCCACAACAATGCCGACCACTCCGCCCATCCACAAATTAGCCGTCGGTAAAAACGGTCCAATCGCTAATAAGGCCAGGGCCATCCCCCCCGCAGCCAGACCCATTTTAATAAGCGACTGTCTTAGCCCCGACTCTGCCAGCCCCCCCATTGGAGCGCGAAGCAGCGCCAGCAAAGCCGCCATTTCCAGTGTCACGGCGATAGCGTTGGCCAACGCCAAGCCGCCGTGCGGAGGCCGGCCCAGTCGAGCAAAAACATTCATCAACGCCAGGCTCAAAACAATATTGACACCCATAGCCAAAACACCGATACCAACCGGCGTTTTAGTGTTTTTGAGCGCGTAAAAGGCCCGCGCCGCAATTTCAACTACAGCGTGACCAACCAGTCCCAGAGTAAAGAAACCCAGCGCCCATGCGGTTGCCCTGGTTGAGGCCGCATCAAATGCTCCCCGCTGCAACAGCAAACGTACAATCGGCTCCCGCAGAATAATCAGGCCCACGGCGGCGGGTAACGTTAAAAACAGCATACTCCGCAGAGTAATTCCAAAAATGCGGCGCATCTCGGCCCGTTCTCCTTTAGTCGCCAACGATGCCAGGGTGGGAAAGAGAGCCGTCGCTACCGATTGGGCAATGACGCCCTGGGGCAGCAACATGATAATCCAGCCGTAGTTGAGCGCGGTCAGGCTACCGGCGGTTAAACCGGCAGCCAAAATAGTATTGACTACAAAGTTTAACTGCACGGCGGCTAACCCCAATACACGCGGGGCCATAAGCCGCCCCACTTCATGCAAACTGGCATCGCGGACGGCCAATACAGGCCGGTAGTGCATTCGCTGTTGGCCCCAAATTAGGCCGGGCAGTTGCACCAACAGATGGCCCGCCGCACCCAGCACCACCCCCGCCGTTAAACCACGCACGCCCCAGCTTGGCCCCAGCAGCCACGCCCCCAAAATAATAGCCAAATTGTAAACAACCGGCGCCAGCGCGGGCAGAAAAAAATGTTGCCGCGCATTCAGAATGCCCATCAACACCCCGCTCACCCCAAAGATAACCGTCGAGATTAGCATCCAGCGCATCAATTCCGTGGTCAAGGCTTGTTGGGCCGGAGAAAAATCGCCGTAGAGAGTTTGGACCAGCCAGGGCGCAAAAATGGCCGCCACACCCCCTAGTGTCGACAAAATAATGATGACCCAATTAATCACCGCCGAAGCCAGTCGCCACGCGCCGGGCATGTCGGACCGGGTGAGGTAGCCGGAAAACGCGGGGATAAAGGCCGAGCCAAGCGCCCCGCCGGCCACCAGATAAAAGAGAAAATCGGGCAACCGAAAGGCAGCCAGATAGGCATCCATATCGGCGCTGGTGCCAAATTGGCGGGCAATAACCATCTCTCGCACCAAGCCCAAAACCCGGCTGGCAATAAATAATACCATCACCAGCGAGGCGGCCCGGGCAATACGGCTCATATGAGTGGGTGTAGTTGGTTGGGGATTTTCCATGCTAAAAAGTTGGGGTATTGTAGAGTTATTTACCTAACTCCGCAAGTTAGGCTGGAACCGCAACACGCCTATAAAGACAAGTTTCAGGTTTTAAGTTTCAGACTGCAAAACACAAAATCCAAAACCTTGTCTGCATCCCAGTTTAAGACCTCAAAGGTTTGTAACGCCTTTCTGAGCGCAAATTTTGATCTAAACGGGAAATCTTCTTGTCGAAAAGGCATTTTTGGAAACCTTTGAGGTCTAGCCTGAGAGCGTGTTTCTTAAATCGTGTGGGCCAGACCGCAGAGGTTTCTAAAGCCCATTTTAACTGTAAGTTAGGGTCATAATCGAGGCAAATTCGCTTGAAAATATCTCGCAAAAAACCTCTGCGGTCTTTAAGAAACACGCTC
>JAJRVO010000107.1 GCA_024277275.1 Chloroflexota bacterium | reverse complement strand
CGCAAGTAGCCCCGTTCCAGGTCTTGCAATTCGACCAGAGTGCGCTGCGTTTCGGCGGCCAGGTCGAGTACCTGTTGGGCATAGCGATACACGACCCGTCCGGCGTCGGTTAGTTCGATACTCCCGCCCAGCCGGTGAAAATACAAACTGGACCGGCTGATGCTCAGTAATTCTGTTTGGCTCTTCAAGGACAACTGACCTCCTTCCCGCTCAACCAGAGCCAGCCGTTCAGTCCAGCTCAAGGTTGAGACCAGATTTTTTTTTCAACCAGTTAACCTGGGTGGTTAACCGGCCAATTTCAGCGTACAACTCATTGAGTTTGGTCTCGTATTGCTCCTTGCTTTTATCGGCATGGTTCAAGTTAGATTGACACTTCTATACCCGTAATGCGTAATTCGTAATTCGTAATGACAGCTATAGGGTCAAATCGTTACATTTTACGCATTACGTATTACGCATTTTGTAGGCTAAGCGTTAATCTAACTCCCCACGGTTCTAAACCATGCCCTTTTATCGCCTTTATTTTCGAACAAGCGAGGCATCTCGGCCAGGGCGTGGTTTTTCCAGCGGGTCAACTGTTTGCTTGATACCCCGGTTTCTGAGGCCAGCTGGCCTAAAGTTTTTTCTTCTTTAAGCAGTTCTGTAACAACTTTTGCCTTGAATTCGGCACTATATCGTTTTCTCATCCTTTTATTATAGGACATTAATTCCCTTTTTTCGTGTCCAATTTCCGGGGTCCATTATAAACAGTTAGCGCCACCATTACCGAATCTTTTCACGCACCCTGGCATCTGGCCATCAATTCGGTCACCGGCAAAGTGTACGTGGCCAACTCCGGGCATAACTCGGTCACGGTTATCAATGGCGCCGCAGTCAGCAGCGAGGTGCAGCTCTGGGATAGCGGCGCTGCTTACGGTATTGCCGTGGATGAAACGCGGGATACCGTGTATGTGGCTACCGTACAAAGCCATCGGATTGTGGCTATTGGGTGGCTCAACGGTCAGCCCGATCAATTTTTGAGCTGGGCTTCGTTCCAGCGGGGATACAATCCCAACCGGGCTATCCCGCTGCGAGCTATTGCGGTCAACCCCGCAAGGGGACCGGTCTTTGACGGCGGTCATCTGTGGGCCACGACCTCAACCGGCGACGGCAGCGAGGTCAATCAGGCGCTCTTTATTCCCAAAGGCTGGGCTAGCCGCTTCCATGTGCCGTTGCCGCACAATCTGGATGTTCAGCCCACCGAGGGAATTGCCGTTGACCGCGTTCACAACCGGGTCTACTTTACCAGCGGCGTCACACCGGGCACCGTGACCGTCATCGGCGACCACGACAACATATGCCCCGACATAGCTCCGGCTTCGGTTACGAACAGCGTCGATGACGAAATCGGAATGGAAGTGTACTCGGTGGCCGAAGTGGTGCGCAGCGACGTGAACGAGGACGGCATTATTGACATCTTTGATCTGGTCTACGTTGCCGCTCGCTACGACAGCGCTGATACCACTGCCGATTTGAATGAGGATGGCACCGTCGATATATTTGATTTGGTTATCGTGGCCAACCACTATGACCAGCGTTTGCCGGGGGTGGGGGAGTAGGATGACCACTTACTCTTAGGTCATCCATTCGACAGGCCCTTCGTCAGGCTCAGGAAGCTTCTCAGGGCAGGTTTCGAAACCACAGGTCCGAAAATCTTCTGTTGTTAGCAGAGCCAGCCATCTGGTTCAGAGAGGACCTGTTGGATCATCAGAGAATTGATGTAGACCATTAGAGTAGACAAGTCCGATCTGGCAGAAAGCAACCTTCGTATAGTAATTCAAGGGAAAGTATAAGAGATGTCCGATAGGATAGGGGAGTGGTAAGAGGGTCAATCAGATGAATGCCAGGACATATGTTCTGTGAAAGTTTCAAATTTTTATCGGTAGGGTAGGGGAGTGGCAAGAGGGATTAACGAATGCAAAGCACGCTCGCTCATTTGGGGAAATCTCGTTAGCTTTTTGATAACAATCCCGCTAACTTCTAACCGAAGCTCCACTTGATTCTGATGAATCTCCGGGTACGAAAAATGGGCAAAAATTTTGATTTGAAAAGACTTGCTAATCCCCAATTTTGTCTATACACTATGTGTCGTGTAATCCTTATTAGACGACACGTAAAGCGAATGGCCGAAATTTACATATCCCCTGCCCTACCGTAAAATAGGCTCCTGGTTTATTATTCGATGACGATGGAGATACCCTGTGTTCAAGATACTTTCGGTCGCCGTACTGTGGTTCACCAGTTGCTTCACCTTGGCCTTGAGCCTCGGCTTTAATGGTTACCAGGCTCTTCAAGCCGGCTTGATTGGGGTTATCATAGGCATGATGATCGTGGCCATCTTTGTTTTGCGGAGTGAGGACACCAGAGAGGTATTCTTCGGGACTGAAGAGGAGTTATTACCAACAGAGGGATTGGCCTATTCACTGATTGGTTGTCTGACTGACGGGATTCCGATGTTCTTATTTGGGTTAGCGTTCCTGATCTTTATTATCAGGCAGTTAGCCTTCCAGTAATAGCTTCA
The DNA here is from genome assembly GCA_024277275.1 of Chloroflexota bacterium. Classification (GTDB taxonomy): domain Bacteria; phylum Chloroflexota; class Anaerolineae; order 4572-78; family J111; genus JAJRVO01. The sequence continues at coordinate 1,660 of JAJRVO010000107.1, read as the reverse complement.
GTCCTACAAGGAGCAAGGTCATAAAAACTGCCGGAAACACCCTGGCGAAAAATACCTGCATCTGACTAACTGGCGTGAGCGGTCTGGGCCTGGCGTATCCCCACTGATAAACCGCTTTGACCCCGATCAAGCGGTAGGAAAGTGTCTGAAGCACTCCGACCGGATAAAGGATCAGGCTCATAAACTGCATAGCCAACCCTTCCCATTTCTTCCGTTCCGTTGAGTCATTAGCAGACATTGTGTGACCTCCCTATGAGGCTAATATGGGTTTCCTTATTATTATACCTCATCTTACCAAATTCGTTGAATGAGGAGCGATGATTATGAATGATGTGACCAGCCAGGAATCAACCCTCTCCCCTACTTTTGACAGTGAGAGTGAACTCTTTCTCACAACCGCTGCCGGTGGTCAATCTGAACACACGTTTCGGACCTACCGCAGCGGTCTGGCTTACTTCAAGGCTTATCTTGAAGAGATCCAGGATTGGAGGTCGGACGAGCAGCCTATTGCTGATCTGACCCCTGAAATGTTTCAGGAATTGCCACTGTGGCTACTCAAGCAGACCTACCAACGCACTGAGCGATCCGCGCCAACGCCTCTGGCCGAGAGTACTCGCAGCCTGTATCTGCTGGCTACCAGCCGCTTCCTGCGTTTTCTGATCTTGCGCAAGCGTCTGCCCCACTTTGATTATGCTGAGTATGACCGGGTCAAGGAGGAACTGGCTCAGGCGACCAACGTCAAAGAGCAACCTCTGGCCAAAAAGATTCCGGCGACAGAGATCGTCGAGGCGTTGGTCGAAGCGGCGCTAGTGCCACCCCAGATCAAAGACGATGCCTCCCTCGCTTATCGCCGGCGACTTAAATTAGTGTGGCGTAGAGATCTGACTATCGTCCTGGCTCTTAAATCGTCAGGGATGCGGGTTGGGGAACTGGTTAAGCTGAAGCGAGAGGATTTAGATCATGCTCGTCAAGGGGCCTGGGTGACGGGTAAGGGACGCAAAACTCGCTTTGTGGCCTTTGATGATGAGGCCTGGATCGCCATTGATGCCTATCTAACAGAGCGTCAAGATGAAGCCTTGATGATGCAAATGGCGCAACATCCCCTCTTCTGCCGGCACGACCGGGCGGTGAAAGCCGGTAGCCGGTTCCCCCTCTCTGTGCGGTCAGTACAGCGGCTTATCAAGAGGCTATCCGAGCAAGCCGATATCGCTCGAAAGTTTAACCTATCTCCCCACTCTCTGCGCCACTATTTTGCCGATGGGCTACTAGAGTTTACCGGGAACCTAGCTCTGGTGCAGGAGGCGTTAGGACATCAGGATCCGAAAACAACGCGGGGCTATACGAAAATTAAGGTGGAGGAGATTGCGGCCAGCGTGCAGGCGATGGCCGCGAAATGCCAACCGGACGATGATGATTAGAGAGCGTGTTTGAATTATTGCAAGTCCACAACAATGTTTGAGAAGATATCTTAACAGATTCTTCTTATTATTGTTTTTTCTAGCTCTACCTTTTTCATTGACTAAGTCCTATAGCCAGCCATAGAGGCAGAAACGAACAAGTTTTGCAGCCAACAGGGGTGATACACAAAACCGTTGAGCCGATGAGCGGGTGAGATAAAGTTGGCAGCAATCTTGGCCCGAGGGCAGTAGGGTTGAAAGTT
>JAJRVO010000106.1 GCA_024277275.1 Chloroflexota bacterium | reverse complement strand
GACGGGCTGATTTTTGTCGGCGTAAGAGCAGAATTGGCAGAATTAACGAATCAAAATTCTATCATTCTGGAAATTCTGCTCTGAAATGCCCACAATTGCACAATTTTCATACCCTAATTGTCAAACCGGGAATTGCTGCCCCGATCATGACCCTAACTTACAGTTAAAATGGGCTTTAGAAACCTCTGCGGTCTGGCCCACACGATTTAAGAAACACGCTCTTACTCAGGATGCGTCCTGAGCTTGTCGAAGGGATACTATCTTGATTGGGCTAAGTAGTTACGATTGGGTTTAGAAATGGAGAAACCATACAATTTGTCGAAGTCAACGAACATAGAGAAATCCGAGATTTGGTTCGCCAGTTTGGCGAGCGAGAGATTCGGCCTGTTTTGGACGCTTACGAGGAAAAAGAAGAGTTTCCGGTTGAACTCTACAAAAAGATGGCCGACCTGGGATTTTGCGGCATCAGCATCCCGGAAGAGCACGGGGGTATTGATCTGGATTACTGGGGCTACGCCGCCTTTCTGGAAGAGATGGGGCGCTATGGCTCAATGCGGGCTACCTTGACCGCCCAGCAAAGCCTGGTCGCCTCGCCGATTTTGAACTTTGGCAGCAACGCCCAAAAAGAGCGTTACCTGCCCCGGCTGGCCGGCGGAGAAATTATGGGGGCTTACGGCTTAACCGAGCCTTCCGCCGGGTCAGATACCGACAGTATTCAGACGCGGGCGACAGTCATCAAACGGGGCTTAAAGCCTTTTTGTAGACAAAGACAAAAACAGGATTTATCATTATGACAACCAAACCAGGATTAACCAGAAAAGAGTTAGAGCAAGTATTGGCTGATTCCACTTTTGTGGCAGATTACCGTTTTAGCATCTATGACTACGGCGATGGCGAATGTACTATTTATGTGCCGTTTCAAGAAAAGTATGTGCGACCCGGCGGGCTGGTGTGCGGGCCGGTTTTTATGGCGGCGGCGGATATGGCCATGTGGTTAGCCATAATGACCAAACTTGGCCGGGTAGAGATGGCCGTGACCGCCGAGATGAAAACATCTTTTTTGAATGGGGCCAAGAGAGAGAATTTTTACTGCACGGCCAGAACTCTGAAATTAGGTCGGCGTTTGATTTATGGAGTGGCTGAGTGCGTGAATGGCAACGGCAAGCTGTTAACGCATCATACGTTTACCTACGCCCGGCCGGATATGTAAAACTAACATTATGGAAACAATTACTTACAAACCGGATACCGGCCGACAAAAAATGCGTCGAGCTTTTGGTATCATTTTTGGATTATTTGGCGGGGGAATGGGGTGCTTGTTTTTCTTTGGCGGCATCCTGGTTTTGATAATTACGCTTGGCTCAGGGGCAAACTGGCAAGATGTTTGGCCTATCGCGCTGATGTTCTCTGGCGGCGGGTTATTTGGGGCTATCTTGTTTTTGGTTATAGGTGGCGTGATAGGTTTTGCGGGAGAAAGTGAAGAGGTGCAACTAACAGGCGAGGCCCTGATTTATACCCAGGGTAAGAAGGGTACAACGTTGCCTTTTAATGCAATAGCCCGCCTTAAGGGAGAGCGACGCGCCAGCGGCACAGGCAGTGGTTCGGGCCATTGGGTAGTGGTGATAACAGACCAGTTTGAGAGTTCAGTTGAACTTGATGTGCCGCAAGGGGTTTTTTTGGCTACGTTTGACACGTTGCCGATTTTGCAGGCCCTACTGCCCCGGCTGCCTGATACAGTCGAGATAGATTCCCGCGTACAAAACTACCTGTCCACAGGACGGATGACGAGATAGAGGATTTTTGAGATGAACGTGTCGCCATTAGGATGTACGGTTGGCCTGGTCCGCACGCCAAAAGGGTTTTTGTTTTTCAAAAACCGTGATTTAAGCGGCGAGTATCTGCTTAATCGGGTCACAGTTTTCCAATCGACCCCCCAGGCGCATACCTTAAAAGGGTTCAACCTTGAAACGGGCGAAGCTGAAGGTGTGTCGATTGGGGTTAACAAATACAGGGTTTGTGTCGCCAACACTCATATTGCCTCAACCCAGGATGTAACCTATGATATTCTCTGCGAACAGCTTATTAACAATGTCCAAAGCAAAAGGGATGCGTCTAAAGTTGTCGAGGCATTTATGGGCAACAACAAGGTACAAGGGGGCCGAATTTTGGTCGCAGCTCCGGAATGGGCCTATCTGATAGAGGTGTTTAAGGATGAATTTAGAATGGAAGAGGTGACAACAAGCCGCGCAATTACTAATACGTTTTCGCTCATTCCACACCAGGCAGATGAATCGCAAATCCGGGAAGAAAGCTCTACGTGTCGTCTTAAGGTAGCCGGTGAAATGATCAAAGAGATTACTAACATAGGTCAACTAAAAAGTATACTTCGCTCCCACATCCCTGAAAAAGGCGAATTATCTATTTGTAGTCATGGTCACGATTGGGGAACCGAGAGCAGCCATATAATCCAAATTCAGCGGGATTACATCGGCTGGTCATCGTTAGTAGGGCATCCTTGCGAAAATGACTACAACACCTTGCAGCTATTTCAGTGATAGGAGTAGGTTGGGTTGAGCCAAAACCATCTGATAATCTGGGCTACGTTGGGTTTCATTACCTGCCTTTAAGCATAATCTTGAGCGAAACCCAACATGCTTTTGAACAGATCGTCCGGGTGTTATCCATTCCACCCAACCTGCAATCTGAATGATAGAAAAGGAGAAACAATGTTACGAGATCAACAAGCCAAATCATCCGTTGATAAATGGATGGAGACGATGATTCCTAAAGTAACCCAATTGCAAGAGGAACTCAAACAAATACGGCCTCAAGAAATTGCCTGGCGCAGTGGCGCAACACTCCAAGACAATACCCTAAAGTTAGAGATGTTATTCCACACTTACAACATTGATGTCGCCGGCTTTGAGGTGCATAAAGAAAATGGCGATGCAACATCCCCCTATATCCAGAGCCTGGTTTTGACCTATCTGCAAACCGCCGATGGCGTACCGAGGGCTGGTCGTTGGATTAGTTACCGCGAGTTGCCTAACGGCAATTTCTATCATCAGGCATTTCAGGGCTATGCTCCCAACAGGTTGCCCAAACATTGGGGGACTAATGTTGATGGCTTTATTGCCGCCTGCAACGCTTTAGACGGAGAACGGTTAGATTTCGGCAACGCCTGTTTTGCTTTCCGCGTACTGCCGCGCATCCATATAGCTGCCGTCTATTGGTTGGGGGATGAGGATTTTCCGTCGCAGGCATCTATTCTGTTTGACGCTAATGTCTCTCACTATATGATTACCGATGGTCTGGCAGTTTTGGGCAGTAAACTGGTCGGCGAAATTTTGGCTAAGGATGAGAATTACCCCTAATTAAAGCGATCATATCCAAACGGTGCGAGTAGCTCTGGCTTTTTACCGCTTGTGATCCACTCCGCCAGATAGCGGCCCACAATAGGGGCCACGGCCAAACCGTGACCGGAAAAACCGGAGGCTAAAATTACGTTTTCGTTCAGGTAATCAATAATCGGTCTTTTGTCCGAGGTGTGAGAATCTATGCCGCTCCACGCTCGCAGCACGTTGACCGGCAGCAACTCCGGCATCAGACGAGTGATACGCCTGGCGGTTGCCTGCAAATTTTTGCCGGTTGTCCGGGCAATATCGCTCTGCTCGCTTGTGCCGCCGCCAAAGTGAATACCGCCGTGCCGGGTTTGGCGGAAGTACAGCCCCGAGGGGAAAACGCCAAACATCTGGGAGAAAAGCGGGGGCAGGGCCTCAGTAACCATCGATTCATGACACAAGTTGGTCAACGGCAGATTAAAACCAAGATTTTGGCATAACCGGCGAGAACCGGCCCCGGCGGCAATGATTACCGTCGATGTTTGCACCGTTTGTTCTCCCACTTCAACAATAACTCCGCCTGCGTCGGTTTGCCGAATTGAACGCGCCTCTTGACCAATAAGCGCTTTGGCTCCAATCCGGCAAGCAGCCTGATAAAACCCCGTCGTCAGCCGGAAGGGGTTGACGTGTCCATCCGTAGGGCAGTAACTTGCGCCAAAGATACTCCCCTGTTTTAAGAGCGGAACCATCTCCCTGACTTCCTCCGCTTCCAGCCAGCGCACGTCTAAGCCCAGGGCTTGCTGTCGCACAATATCCGTTTGCATTGGCTCAACGTACTCAGGATTTTCGACCAGGCGCAAGTTGCCGGCCTGAACGTACTCGATATCTGCTCCCAACTGGTCAGACAGGCCGGGAAAAAGGGCTATGCTTGCCATTGCCAGAGGCATTTCCTCTGAAACTCGTGCCGATTGGCGTATACCTCCCCCAGAACGACCGGACGCACCGCTGCCTATGCCGTGTTGTTCAACCAGCAAAACCTCTACCCCGCCTTGAGCCAGATAGTAGGCCGCCGCGCAGCCTACTACACCACCGCCTATTATGATAACATCTGCACTATCGTTGGGCATATTTATTTCCTCCAAATTGAGTGGGGATGAGCCAGGCCCTAAAGATTTTAAAAACCTTTAGGGTCTTTTACCGCGCTTAACGGAATCGGCTTTACCGGCGGGCGGACAGTAAAACTGCCAACGCTCTTTACGTCTAACGCTGCCTCGCGGGCTACAATTTGGGCGATGATAGGGCCGCAGATTCTACTCTGGCAGCGGCCCATTCCGACCCGCGTCCAGGGTTTGAGACCGTTAAGATGCGTAACGCCGGTTCGAACCGCCGCCCGTACTTCTCCGGCAGTCACTTCTTCGCAGCGACAAACAGGCACATCATCGGTTGCCAGGGCGCACAAACCTGGCTTGACGGCAAACATCGCGCCTAATGTTTCAACCACGGCTCGTGCTTTTTGCCATGCCCGCAGCGTATCCTGCCTGTTCTGCTCCGTTTCATCGGAGGAGTAGCCAAGTTGTTGGGCGGCTGCAAGACCCGCCATACGACCTTCCAGCAGAGCCACATCAACCCCGCCGATGCCGCGCGTCTCGCCAACGGCAAAGATGCCCGCCTGGCTGGTTTCCATGTGTTGATTGGCGACTGCGACCAGACAGCCATAGCGTGAATCAAAGCGATGTTCGCAACCCGCCAGTTGGGTTAGCTGCGTAGCCGGGACAAAACCAAAGTTAAGACAGACAGTATCTACATCCAGCGTTTCCTCTGTCCCGGCAAGCGGTTGTCCTGTGTCGTCTACTCTGGCGATAACCGCCCCTTCGACCTCTTGCTCACCCAACGCCCGGGTAACGGTATGCCCGAATTTTATGGGCGTTCCGGCTTTCTTAAGTCGCCACTGATTTTTTACACCCTCGCCAACTTTGTCCCAATGCCTCCAAAACTTAAACGCATAGGGCAGCAGAGTTTTGGGTTTTTGAATCTCTACGATGGCCGCAATCTCCGCCCCGGCTTCCAGTAGCTGCACCCCGGCCAGTTGCAGCAGCGGCCCTGTTCCGGCCAGCAGCAACCGACGCCCGGCCAGCATAGCCTGACCTTTTAACAATAATTGGGCGCCGCCAACGGTCATCACTCCCGGCAGCGTCCAACCCGGAAAAGGCATTACCCGCTCATACGCGCCGCCGGCAATGATTAAACGTTGGGCCTGTAGCTCATCCGAGCCGTCTGGACTATAGAGACTGAGTTTGCGGTCAGGGGTTACGTTCCAAACCAAAGTGTTGTGTAGGAAGTTGATATTGGGATGACTTAATCCGGCCAGCAAATCCTGGCCTTTTTGGATATTATCGGCGAGCAAAGGGGGGAAATTTTTTGCGGCGCTTGACCCGGCCGGTTGTTTGAAATACTGTCCACCCGCACGGTCATACTCGTCGATAAGCGTGACTTGCGCCCCGGCTCTGGCTGCCGTCACTCCGGCGGCCACACCGGCCGGTCCGGCCCCTACAATAACAATTTCTGTCATTTCTGCCTCCAAAATTTAAGACCTCGGAGGTTTCCTACAATCAATATGATGCCAAAGGCGTTCTATCTACTTTGGTGGTTCGATGGCAAAGTCGCCTTTGAAAATCTCCGAGGTCTGGACACACACTTAAGCAGTTCCGAAATTTAAATCGTCCCAAAACCTGTTGCAAAATTGACGAGTGATGCGTGATGCGTAACAAGAATCGACTCACGCATCACGCATTTTGGGATAACTGTTTTTTCGGCGCTGCCTTAGGCTTCCACCTCGACCACGCAGCCGGGGTATACTTCTGTCATACAACTACGCACGTTTGGCGTGCCGTCAACCGTCACCAGGCAATCAAAACAGACACCCATCCCACAAAAGAAGCCGCGCGGCGAACGGCCCAACGGCGTCTGCCGAAAAACGCGCCGGCCGGCGGCCATCAGCGCCGCAGCAATGCTTTCGCCTGGGTACGCTTCTACCAAGCGGCCATTGACAGTGATAGTCATAGGCGTTTCGCGGTCAATATCAAGTCGTTGAGTTGTCATTTATTCACCTAATTCGGGCACGTTCAAAATGAGTTAAGGAGTGCGGAATGCATTCCACGCTCGTTCAATCTCGCCAACTGAAATTAAACACACCCGCCTTATTCAAAAGCGTCATTATAAACCCCGCACTGAGATTTTGCCAACGCCTTTTGGAGCGTTGAGCAAAGAGGGGTAGAATAAACCCTACTTCTCAGTAGGTCGGGTTGAGGTACGAAACTCGATAATTTTGGGCTGATTGTGTTGGGTTTCATTCTTCAACCCAACCTACCCCTGGGCAAAGAAAAGTAGAATAAACCCATACTCCAGTAATAGAGACCCATCATTCATCATTCATCATTTTGTATAAGGAGTTTGTCATTAAAGCAATGCAAGCGAGTGACGGATGACACCATCTACCGGCACGCCAACACCCCCGCCCGCCTTCCACGTAATGCTCAAACCCCGGGGGGCTATTTGCAATCTAGCCTGTAAATATTGCTACTTCTTGTCCAAAGAAAACCTCTACCCCGGCAGCGACTTTTGGATGGATGCGGCCTTGCTGGAAGAATACACGCGCCAGTATATTGAGGCTCAACAAGGGCCGGAGGTTACTTTTGCCTGGCAGGGCGGCGAACCCACCCTGATGGGGTTGGATTTCTTCAAACAGGCCGTTGAATTTCAACAAAAGCATCGTCGACCGGGGATGCGGATTAATAACGCCCTGCAAACTAACGGCATCACCCTAAACGATGATTGGGGCCGCTTTTTTCATCGACACAACTTCTTGATTGGCCTCAGTTTGGATGGTCCGCCGTAACTGCACAACGCCTATCGGGTAGACAAAGGAGGCCGCCCCACCTTTGATAAGGTTATGACCGGGCTGGCCTTGCTGCAAAAACACCGGGTCGATTTTAATATTCTGACCACCGTCCACGCCGCAAACGCAGGCTATCCGCTGGAAGTGTACCGCTTTTTGCGCGACCAGGTTGGGACGCAATTCATCCAGTTCATTCCCATTGTTGAGCGAGACAATCAAACCGGTTTTCAGGAAGGGGATAGAGTCACCAATCGCTCTGTAACCGGCAAACAGTACGGCAATTTCCTGATTGTCGTTTTTGACGAGTGGGCGCGACGCGATGTGGGGCGGGTTTTTGTCCAGATATTTGATGTAGCCCTGGCCGCCTGGTTAGGAGAGCAGCCGGGTTTGTGCATTTTCCAGAAAACCTGCGGTCAGGCCCTGGCAATGGAGCACAACGGCGACCTGTTTTCCTGCGACCACTTTGTAGAGCCAAAGCACAAATTAGGAAACATTCAGGATATTCCCCTGATTGATATGGTTGCATCGGAGCAGCAGCGCCGGTTTGGGCCGGCCAAGCAAGAAACCCTACCCCGTTACTGCCGCCAGTGCAATGTGCGCTTTGTGTGTAACGGCGGCTGCCCCAAAAACCGTATTCTCCACACCCCGGACGGTGAACCGGGGCTGAATTATCTGTGTCAGGGATATAAGGCATTCTTCACTCGCATTGACCAACCAATGCGCTTCATGGCCAATGAAATTCGCCATCAGCGTCCCCCGGCCAACATTATGGCGTATCTGGCCAGGCTAGAGGCGGAACTCCGGCGACGATTTGCCGGAGCCAACCGCAATGATCCTTGCCCGTGTGGGAGTGGTCGAAAATTTAAACATTGTCACAGACGGCACTAAGTGACCGTCCAAAAATAACTTCCCGTTTTAGGAGTCAAAAAGTGCACTTTTTGACTCCTTTTGCAGGAACTTATTTTTAGATGATTACTAAATGCTTAGGAATGGCGCTTAAATAAACTCTACCCAAATTGCGTGATGCGTGATGATTGCCTGGCAAAATGGCCCTCACGCATCACGCGTCACGCAATTTCTTGCCACTGCCATCCTCATAAACGTGTCAACTTGTCTGCAACTGTTCTTAACCATGCCGCCGCGCCGTACAAAAGTCCCAGTACTAATATCACATTGAACTTCTCTACATTTGGACAGTACAATGGAAGTAGATTTGATTAGCTAATTTGTGAGAAGATTCAATGACAAAACAAACAATTTACCTTTTTATAAGAGCTTTTATCTTTGGTGTTTTGATAAACATAGGGTTACAACAAGTTTCTGACACACCCTCCTATCAAACAGAAATTATAGCGCCTCAACAAGTAGAAATCATCATCGGTCAAGTTCCAACCAACATCGATATTCCCTTTTTAGACCCTGTAAACAACTAACCAAAACCCAACAAACCAAACAAAAAAGAGTGCGAGCGCCCGCCCGCACTCTTCCTTACGTATGTTTTAGAGTGTTTTACACCCAGCCCCGCAGTTTAGCAGCCTCTGCTACCCGCTCAACAGCCACCAGATAAGCCGCCAATCGGTTATGCACCTTTTTGGCCTGCGCCATCTCATGAACCGCATAAAATGCGGCGGTCATTTTAGCGTCTAGCCGCTCGTGTACGGTTTCAATGGACCAATAATAGTCATAAGCATTTTGAACCTGCTCAAAGTAACTGACTGTTACCCCGCCGGCATTGCACAAAAAGTCGGGGATCACATAAACACCGTTATCGTGCAAAATTTTGTCGGCCTCGGGCGTGGTGGGGCCGTTAGCCAGCTCAGCCGAAATTTTGGCCTTGACATTAGCGGCGTTATCGGCCGTAATTACGTTTTCCAGGGCAGACGGGAAGAGGACTGTCACTTCCATTTCCAATAGTTCTTCATTGCTTATAGGCGAGGCGCCGGGCATGCCCACAACAGAACCGGTTTCCTGTTTGTATTGCACGGCTTCCTCAAAATCAAGCCCATCCTCTTTGTAAATACCGCCCTTTGAGTCGGACACGGCGACAACCTTCATACCCAAAATATCTACGGCCAATTGATGTCCAAATTGACCGGCATTGCCATATCCCTGAACAGCAGCCGTAGCCCCTTTTAACTCCAGGCCCAGCACTTTGGCCGCTTCACGGACGGTATAGATGCCGCCACGGGCGGTAGCGTCGCCTCGCCCTTCTGAGCCGCCTAATTGCAGCGGTTTGCCGGTAATCATCCCCGGGACCATGTGGCCCCGAATAACGCTGTACTCGTCCATCATCCAGGCCATAATTTGGGGGTTGGTGTAAACATCGGGGGCGGGGATATCATTTTCCTCGCCCAAAATCTTCCATACCGCCCGAATGTAGCCCCGAGCCAATCGCTCTTGCTCCGTGGGCGATAACTCCTTGGGGTTGCAAGTAACCCCGCCTTTGCCGCCACCCAACGGAATATTGACAACAGACGTTTTCCAGGTCATCCAGGCAGCCAAAGCTCTGACCGTATCGATGGTTTCATCGGGGTGCCAGCGTAATCCCCCCTTACAGGGACCACGCGAGTCGTTATACTGCACCCGATATCCCCGGAATATCCGGACGCTTCCATCATCCATGCGGAGTGGAATGCTGACGGTAAACTCGCGCAATGGGTTGCGGAGCAGGGCATGAGTAGCCGGATCCAGCCCCAAAATAGCGGCTGCCTCGTCAAGCTGTTGTTGCGCAATTGCAAATGGATTATTTTCTGACATTATAAAAACCTTTCCTTTACGAAATGGTTGAATTAATTGTAACTACCTGCTCCACCCCTTGAACAACCTTAGCAGGCAAAAGCATGGTAACGAGCAAGGCAGTTACGATTCGGTTAATTTTCTGTGTCTTGCGACAAGCTAAAGCTTGTCCTACATAGATTTAAATACAAAAAAGCGAACGCACGTTACTGTGGTTCGCCCAAATCAAAGTAATCAGTCTTATTACCACCTCCTTGTGTATGCGCCTCTTTGCGCAATTAAGACCATGTAATTTATTTATGTTATAGATAACATTGAAAATTGTGGTACAATGCAACTTTCAGCTTTCACTATAACAAAATCCGACAAACTAATGTAGTAACAAACATCACTTTATTAGCGGACAAATGTCATTAGCGTCAGGATAATGAACGCAGCGTTAACTTTGCAGCAGTTCTCGCAACGCTTGCTCGGCCAATTGGGGATTGGCTTTGCCCCGCGTAACCCGCATAATCTGTCCAACTAAAAAGTTGATGACGGTCTCCTTGCCGGCTTTAAATTGCTCCACCGGGTCTGGATGGTCGGCGATAACCTGCCGGGCGATAGAAACCAGTTGGTCTTCATCGCTAATCTGTTGCAGCCCCAACTCTTCTACAATTTCCTGCGGGGGGCGACCCGACTTAAACATGACCCCAAATACTTTTTTGGCCGCCGGCTGGTTGATGGTGTTAGCATTGACCAGTTCAATCAGGGCGACCAGGCGCGCCGGTTTTATTTCAACATCGGCGATGTTGCGGCCGCTTTCACCCAATAGGCGGAACAACTCGCCAGAAACCCAATTGCTGACAAGTTTGGGCGTTACCCCTTTGGCATCCCCCGCCACAGCGACAACACTTTCATAATATTCGGCAATGCTCCGGTCTTCGACCAGCACCAGAGCTTCTTTTTGGGTCAACTCAAAATCGCCGGTGTAGCGAGCCATTTTGGCGTCGGGCAGTTCGGGCAAGCCGGTCTTAATCTCTTCAATCCAGGCCGGGTCCAAATCCAGCGGCGGCAAATCCGGCTCCGGAAAGTAGCGATAGCCGGTGTCGCCTTCTTTAGTGCGCTGCAAAAATGTGATTGCCCGGTTTTCATCCCAGCCCATCGTCACCTGGTCAATTGTGCCACCCTTGCTCAAAACCTTGGTTTGGCGCTCAATCTCATACGCAATGGCGTTACGCACCGAGCGGAAAGAGTTTAGGTTTTTGACCTCAACCTTGGTCCCCCACTCGCCCGTTTCAGGGTCTGTTAACGACAGGTTGACCTCGCAGCGCATAGCCCCTTTTTCCATGTCGCCGCTGCTAACGCCCAGATAGCGCACCAATTGGCGCAGCTTGGTCACGTAAGCATAAGCCTCATCCGCAGAGTGGATATCGGCCTCGGTCACAATCTCCAGCAAGGGTACCCCGGCCCGGTTCAGGTCGACCAGGCTGTGGTTGTTAACGTGGGTCAGCTTGCCGGTATCCTCTTCCAGATGCGCTCGCCGGACGCGGATGCGCTTGGGGGTGTCGCTCTCTTCCGTTTCAATGTCCACGTAACCGTTCAGGCACAGAGGCAGCTCGTATTGGGAAATCTGGTAGCCTTTGGGCAAATCGGGGTAAAAGTAGTTTTTGCGGGCAAAAACGTTGTGCGGCTGAATCTGGCAGTTCAGGGCCAGGCCGGTCATAATAGTGTACTCCACCGCCTTTTGGTTGATGACCGGCAGCGTGCCGGGCATCCCCAGGCAAACCGGGCAAACGTGGGTATTGGGGGCCACGCCAAAAAAGTCAGCGCTGCAACCGCAGAACATCTTACTGTTGGTACTCAGTTCGACATGGACCTCCATGCCGATGATGGGTTGGTATTTCATGGGCCGGCCTTTGGCGTCTTATTAATTAAGCCTCTGTTTTTTGAGCAAGAAAAATTACTGTAACCGTAGCGAATCTGCGAATGAGCGAATGGCGAATGATAGGCCAGATTTGCCATTCGCTCATTCGCCATTCCAGTTTATCCAGGTTAGGACAGTACAAGGCCCATTATAATCAATTATCAGCGGAGGGGCAATGTGGGCAGATATAGTTACTGTAGCGAGCCATCATCTTGCGACACAAGCCGATAATGCTCCAGGTATATCTCAACGGTGGTGATTAAAAAAATCATAATTACCGGGCCATAGATAACGCCTAAAAAGCCAAAGAGTTGCAGCCCGCCAAAGGCGCTGAGTAAAACCAAAGCCGGGCTGAGTTCCGCTTCTTTTGGCACCAGCTTGGGCCTGAGAACGTTGTCGACAGTACTGACTACCAACACGCTGGCTATAATTACCAACACCCCTTGCCAAATATTCCCCATCAAAATTAGCACAATACCAATGGGAATAGCCACCACGTTGGCCCCCATCGGCAATATAGAGAAAAATATAGCCAGCACAATCCAGAAGAAGAGGAATTTTACGCCCGCAATCCACAAAAACAGGCCGGTTGTAAGTCCCTGAGCTACGGCAATAGCAAATACGCCTTTAACCATCGCCTTTGTCATGGCTGTGACTCTGTCAAGGTATTTTTGGTCCAGTTCGTCATCAAGGGGACTCAAATCTTTGAAAAGCTGCGTCAGCTTACCGTATGATGGAAAGAGCGCCCCCAACAGCGACAAGAAAATGATAAATCGGGTCAGCCAATCCGCCGAAGAGCTACCGAGCGAAACGGCCCGGCCGGCTAAAAAAGAGCCAACGGGCTTAACCACGCCTTGAACGGTGTCAACAATCTTTTCTTCAGTCAGTTGATAGGTGTTGCCATAGGGGATGTCTGCCAGGTATCTGTTAATTTCGTCCAGAACGTAGGTCACGTTTACGTTGTCGCTAAAGACCGGCGAGGAGAGACTATCAACCAGTTCCACGGTCTGGTCGATGGTAATATTAATCACAACCAAAATTGGCACAAGGACGGTTATGAAGATTGTAACAATGGTCATGGTCGTTGATAGCCCTTGTCGCCCTTTAAACCACTCCATAAAACGTTCAAAGATAGATTTGAACATGAGGACCGTGACCAGCGCAAATACAATAACGCCCAGATACGGTTTCAGCAGTAGATAGGCAACAACAAGGGCAAACAGTAAAAGAAAGTAAAAAAAGCTTCTGTTCTGAACGTTTGCATTCATTTCAGACTCCTTTTTTGAGGGATTTTATTTAGACCTTGGATATTTGCGCACGTCGCAAGTTTTCCTATAGTTATTATACACTTTTTGGAGGAATACTTCTATGAAAAATATTTTAGTAACAGGCGGGGCCGGCTTTATCGGTTCAAACTTTGTGCATCTTATGTTAGGTAAATATGACGACATTCAGGTTGTGGTGTACGACAAATTGACTTACGCCGGCAATCCGGATAATCTGGCCCCGGTTGTCGATAACCCGCGCTACCATTTTCAACAGGGCGACATCTGCGACGCGGCGACGGTGGACAAGGTTATGCAGCAGTACGACATCGACACCATTGTCAATTTTGCCGCCGAAACCCACGTTGACCGCTCGTTGATGGAGCCGGGGGGGTTTATTCAAACCGACGTGTACGGGACGTTTGTGCTGCTTGAGGCAGCTAAAAAGTATGAGATAGAGCGATACCACCAAATTGGCACCGACGAGGTGTATGGCGAAGTCATTGAGGGGCGGTCGATGGAGACAGACCGGCTGCACACTCGCAGCCCCTACTCGGCGGCCAAGGCCGGGGGAGATTTGATGTGCCTGGCTTATTACACCAGTTTTGGCGTGCCGGTTACTATTACCAGGGGCAGCAACAACATTGGCCCTTACCAATACCCGGAGAAGGTGGTGCCGGTTTTTATCACCAACGCTATGGACGACCAGCCCCTGCCCCTTTACGGCGACGGCCTGCAAATGCGCGATTACCAGCATGTGGCAGACCACTGCGAGGGCATAGACACAGTTTTGCGCCAGGGCCAACCAGGCGAGATTTACAACCTGGGTACGGGCGTCGAAACAACCAACATCAAGATGACTAAACTCATCCTTAAGCTGCTCAACAAGCCGGAAAGCCTAATCCAGCCCATCACCGACCGGCCCGGCCACGACCGTCGCTACGCTCTGGATTGCAGCAAAGTCAGGGCGTTGGGCTGGCAGAGTCGACACAACTTTGAGCAGGCCATTGAGTCCACGGTTAAGTGGTATGTTGATAACGAGGATTGGTGGCGTAAAATTAAGAGTGGTCAGCATTATCAAGCGTATTATGAGCGTCAATATGCCGGACGTGAAATTGGATAGACCTAATGGCTAACGGCCATTTCTCAACCACTCCGGCAAACGCCGCTTAAACGCTTCTTTAAGCATAGCCGGTCTAAGCCGGCCCCAGGCTACAGAGCTGTTGTACGTTTTATAAGAATTACTTTTACGGCCCGCTTTTGGGCCGTTTTTGTTGCTGAAGGTTTGGTAAACGTACTCGCCGGCAATGGTTTTTACCTCGCGCTGGTGGGCCGGGAGACGACGTTGCAACACGGCGGCATGTTCATAGGGGGTTTGCCAGGGGTTAATTGCCGCTCCCATCCAACCGGCAAATTTGAGCATACGCTGGTAATGGGCAAAGACACCCTCGCCGGGGGTACTTTTATTCTGCCGGCGCCACCAAAACCCGCCGGCAGTCAGCGCAGCGACAATAGCCGCAACCATAAAAAAGCCTCCCCACCTGACAACCGAGGGGGATAGGTTAATGCGCGTTCCAAACAGCGGCAGGTTAAACCCCACCAGCGGAAGCCCGCTGCCAAGCGGTTCATCATCTTCAAGCAGGGAGTCGTCTATGCCGTCATCAAATCGCTCTGGACGCTCGCTTGGAGGGAAAGCGCCGGATGCAAAGGAGCTATCCTGTTCTGAAGTGGGGCGAATAATAGACGGTTGGGCGGCGGTTGGCTCAAAGTTTACCCATCCATATCTGGGAAAGTAAACCTCTACCCAGGAGTGAGCGTCTCTATTAAGCACCTCAAAAGCGTCTTTATCCGAGTTGTATTTGCCTTGAGCAAAACCGGCGGCTAACCGGGCCGGAATCCCCAGAGAACGCAACATCACAATCATTGACGATGCATAATAGTCGCAATAAGCCTCTTTAGTCGTAAACAAAATGTAATCCACTTTGTCGACACTGGGCGGCGGGGCGGCAATGCCCTCATTGTAATTAATTTCATTCCGCAGGTAGCGCTCTATGGCCTGCGCTCTGGCAAAATTGTTATCATAGGGTTCGGCCAGGTCGCGGGCCAGTTGGCGGGTGCGCTCAGTAATGGAGTCTGGGAGCTGCAAGTACCGTTGGCTGACCCAATTGGGATAATCACTACCTGCCGCTTCAAGCTCGCCGGCTGTGGCCCGGCTGGCTGCCGATACAACCTGATAATTCTCGCCCTTGTCTACGGCGGCATTGCTGCGAATGTAGGTAATTTCTTCAGCCCACGGCTCGCCCTGGTCAGACCAGCTTGCAAAAGCGGTTTGGACAATCTCTTGCTCTGAGAGGGCGTTAAAGTTAATCTTGGCCGACCGGCTGAGATTAATGGGGTTAGCCATAGCATAAAGCACGGTAGCGTTGTCGCGATGAAATGTATAGGTTTGCGTAACCGATTCGCGGGCCTCAAAAATGGGCAGAGAAAGGGGACTGTCGGGGCCAAAGTTGGTTCTGTCCTCGTCGCGGGTAAGCCAGCCGTCGCCGGTATAATAATCGTACACAACCGCTCGCCAGTAACGGCCTATGCCGCTAACCTGAACATCCATAACCGCTTCATCATTTAAACGGCGCGGCCCGCCCAACCTCAACGATGAGCCAAATGTATCAAAAGATTCCCGGTCACGGTAGTTTAAGCTGGTAAAAAGTCTATTCCAATCATCTTGTACATCGCGCCAGCTTCCCTGAAATTCATCCAAAAAGCCCAGCGTTTTGGCATCGACAACGGGTGGCGTGAGCCAGGCAAACCCAATAACCAGAACCGAAAAGATAAACCCGTCGCGCAAAAAATCAAGGTTAATATCAGGCCGAAAGAAAACTCCTTCCATGCGCCATTTGTTCTGCTGGACAAAAAGGTTAAAGTGGATGATCAATAACAGCGACGCCATCAAATACACAATAAACCAAAAGGTGATATCAACCGGAGCATAGTAGAGGTTGATAAGCAGAACCACTCCTCCCGGCACAATAGCCGGCCACACTTTGCCGGAGCGAAAAAGGAGCCAGATGGTCAGGTAGCCCGCCACCCACAATATTATGCTCATTTGAAAAATTAACATGAGGTTATCGCCAATAGTGCCGCCCTCCATTGCCCGTTGATACCATATATTGAGACGCGCGGCTAAATTTTCCCAACGCTCAAGCCAGGTGTAGTGCGCCGGGAGCAAGCGGCTGGTTACCCAAAAAGACCAGCCAATACCAATGACTGCGCTAAACAGATGGGCAATAATCCACGGCAAAATACTACGCGCCAGCATTGTCCCTATCAATATGGCGCCCAGCCCCACAAAGGTGACAATATTCAGCCCTTTTGTCCAGCCGGTAGCGCCTACCGCCCAGGTTGTAATCATAACTAAAGCTGCGCTAAATAGCAGCACAGTCCTGGCTTTATCTATGCTAACGCCTTGATCCATAGGGTGTTTCTCCTAAAAAACCGACTCGTCTTTACGAGATTTTGGCAACTTTTGCGCTTTTGTCAAATAGGAATACCCAAAGCGGTGCGTCCCAAAATTTGGGAAAGCACAGGGGGGAGCGGGGGGAATCCCCCCGAATCCCCCCAGGTTTGTCCCGATTTCCTAAAATCTGGGACGCACCCACCCAAAGCGGGTTTGGTCAAACGGGCCGGTGATAAGGAGTTTCACAGCGAAGTCCGATTCTTTGGGATGCGCATCCACTTGTGTTATAATGGCCCGTCTAGCAGGGCTGTTCAGTTCTAAAGCGTGGCAAAATTTTTAAACCGCCAAGAGCGCCAAGGACGCAAAGAATTTATAAAAATCTTGGCGATCTTGGCGTCCTTGGCGGTAAAATCACCAGCGATTGGTGAGAACTGAACAGCCCTGGTCTAGGAACTTTCAGTTTACGCAGGAGATGAAATGAGTCAATATTATCCCCAACAGGGACCATTATATCCACCCGAACAGAACCCCGAGAGCGATTATTACGACGAGGGCGATTATGAATATTATGAAGAAAATGATCGCGACTCAAACGGTTCTCTGCTTCAATCAGCGCTGGCCTTTTTTGCCGGGGGCTGTCTGGTATTTTTATGTATGAGTTTTTGCGGCCTGCTTCTTGTGGGGCTATGGGTTTTAGACCCCGGAGCCTCTATATCTGCCACACCCATTCCCGGTAGCGATAAAGGTTTATTTTTTAACGCCCCGGCCTATCCCGATGAGTCGGTGGTGAACGAGGAAAATGTAAAACTGACCATTCTCGATGTAAATCGTAATGCCGCTTTGGCCGATATGCCGCCGCTGGAAGATAGAGAAGTAATTATTATCACGATAGAGTTGGTAAATCTGGACGAAGAACCCATAGATTTTAATGAACGTAACTTTAAATTGGTCAATGAGTTTGAAGAAGCTTACGAGCCTATTATGGGCGCTGTAGCCGGCTCTCTTGGACGCGGCAAGTTACCGGCAGGCGAGGGTCTGGAAGGCCGGTTGGTTTTTGTGATAGCCACCGGAGAGCTTGACTTGAGATTACTTTGGGAACCGGGTCGAACTACCACGCCGCGATATATATATCTTCAGTGAGGCTCTAAAAAGTTGACAACCGCCAAGCTGCTCATCGCAACCAATAATCCTCACAAATTGGATGAATATAAAGAAATTTTCTTTGATTTGCCGGTAACGCTTACCTTTTTAGCTGAAGAGGGCATTACGCTTGACCCCGCAGAGACAGGCGCAACTTTTGAGGAAAACGCTATTATCAAAGCCCTGGCCTTTGCTCAGGTCGGCGCCTTTCCGGTTTTGGCCGACGACTCTGGGCTTGAAGTAGATGCTCTGGAAGGCGAACCGGGGGTTTACTCGGCTCGTTACGGCCATACCAAAAAACACGATCACGCAGGCCGCTATAAAATTGTGCTCGACAAGCTGGCAGCCAAAAACGTACCGTGGGCAGAGCGCACGGCCCGCTTTAGGTGCGTAATTGCGCTGGCAACCAAGGATGGCTTAATTGGCACAGTGCAAGGCGCTCTGGAAGGCTTTATCAACAATGAACCCAAAGGCCACGGCGGTTTTGGTTATGACCCCATCTTCTTTGTGCCGGAGTTAAACCAAACCCTGGCCCAGCTTTCATCGGCCAAAAAACACAGCATCAGTCACCGAGGCCGGGCGGCCCGCGCTGCCATACCGCTAATAGAGCAGTTGGCGAAGATTGGCAAATAATTCATTCACATCCCATTCTGTATAGTAGGTTGGGTTGGGTTGAATGGATGAACACGGACAATCCAACCAAAAGAGTGTTGGGTTTCGCTCAAGATTATGCTACTGATCCGGGCATAACTTTCTAAACTTTTTACTGCGCATCATGAGGTAGCAAATTTGCCAGCAATTCCCGGTTTGACAATTAGGGTGTAAAAATTGTTGCAATTGCGGGTATTTAAGAGCAGAATTGGCAGAATTAACGAATCAAAATTCTATCATTCTGGAAATTCTGCTCTTAAGCCGGCAAAAACCAGCCCAACTGAGTGATTATCGGCGGCGCAGTTTCTAAAACGGGAATTGCTGCAAATTTGCTTTAGTTTGCTATGTCCGGATCAGTAAAAGCAGGTAATAAAACCCAACACAGCCCGAATTATCAGTTAGCCAGCACAAATTTTCTATATATTAGTCTCTATTTTGCCACAAATTATAATCTCCGTTATGATTACATTAAATCCTCACAGCCTTTTTACACAGCAATGAAATGACATATTTACAATTGAGTACCACAGAAGTTAAAGCAAAACAGGCGAAACCTTTCCTAAAGTGGGCAGGTGGAAAATCTCAACTTTTATCACAGTTTGAGGATTTGTACCCTGCCGAGTTAAAACAAGAGAAAATCACGAGATATATCGAACCATTTATTGGTGGTGGAGCAGTATTTTTTGAAATTGCCCAAAAATATAAAATGTCTTCCGCATATCTTTATGATGTAAACCCAGAACTTATTTTAGCCTATAAGGTTGTACAAAAAAATCCAGAAGAATTAATTGAGCAATTATATGAGGTCTCACAAAATTATAAGGCCCTAACTGAAGAAAAAAGAAAGGGATTTTATTACGAAACACGTAATCAATACAATTTACAGAGAGCGTATGTTGATTTTAGGCATTATTCTGTAGATTGGATTTCAAGATCTGCGATGCTGATTTTTCTGAACAGGACTTGTTTTAACGGTCTTTTTCGTCTTAACAGTAAGGGTGAATTTAATGTTCCACATGGAAGATACAAAAATCCACGAATACTGAATGAAGAGAATATAATTGCTGTTTCTCAGTTGCTTCAAATTGCAGAGATTGAAACTGGAGATTTTGAGATTTGTGAGGATGTAATCACACCTACTTCATTTGTTTACTTTGATCCGCCCTATCGCCCTATTAGCAAGACAGCTAGATTTACATCGTATTCAAAGTTTGATTTTGATGATCAGCAGCAAATTCGGTTAGCAAACTTCTTCCGATATCTGGATGAGAATTATGATGTAAAGATGATGTTAAGCAATTCAGATCCTAAAAATAAAAACACGGAGGACAACTTTTTCGAGGATTTATATCAGGGCTTTAACATCCAACAAGTATTTGCAAATCGAATGATAAATAGTAATTCAAACGGACGCGGCCAAATCAGTGAATTGATAATCACAAACTATGAGATTACAAAATGAGATACCGTAACTATATACCTGCTAAAAAACATTGGTTTGATATGTACACGAGAAATTTTAAAGAAAAGTATTGGGAACCTCGGTTGAAGGTTCCGACCAGCCGAATACAAGTAGACAAAAGTTTGTTAAGCTACCAGAATGAAGTATCTGATCCCGCCGTGATGAATATAGTCCTAAATTTTGATAGAGAACTCTGGATACCTATTACCGTAAATAAAGATTACTACTTGTTAGATGGTCAGCATCGGTTATTAGCAGCAAAACAGTTAGGGTTGAACTATATTGATGTGGTTATCCAAGACACAGAGATGTTAAATGCAGCGTGATTGGGGGCGAGTTGCCAAATGTTAATTGAAGTTTACCAGAATAGTGTCGTGTCAAGCGTGTTTTGATAGGTTGTAGCATCGGGCCTTGTGCCCGTTTTATGCTTGAAATAACGCCCACAAGGGGCTATACTACCTATCATTTTAGCCTTGACACGACAATAGTTTAGTTTAGGGGTATTGGAGTATTAATAATGGAAAGATCTGAAGCTAAACGAAGAATATCTGAGTTAATCGGTCAAGACCTGCGACAATTAGCTGGTGAACTTGAAGTAACTGTATTCAAAGAGGGCAAGAAAAATAAGGGTTGGGTTGGACACGTAATTGAGCGTTATTTAGGTTTGCCTCTCAACTCATCACGTGCGCCAAACTTTGGCTCTTGGGAACTGAAGGTTGTGTCTTTGAAGTACCTTAAGAGTGGCAGGTTAACCGTCAAAGAAACAATGGCTATTACAATGATTGATGAATACAATATTGTCAGAACGGAGTTTGAAGACAGCCATTTGCTGAACAAGATGAGGAAGATTTTGATTCCTGCCAGAATTTGGGAAAGCAAAAATGAGGAAAGGTCAATCCTACATGCTGTGACTGATTTTGATCTTGATAATCCAGAGATTTACGAGCAGTTTAAGGATGATTATGAATTGGTCAGACAAACGATCAAAACCAGAGGATTTTCCGCTCTTACTGGCAAAATGGGAGTTTATGCCCAACCTCGAACAAAAGGCCCTGGATATGGTAGCACATCCAGAGCCTTTTATGTTAGAACATCCTTTTTGAAAAAAATAATATTCCCTAATCTTTGACAAAACACAATGCCGACAAACAATAAACTACTCAACGAATTTGAACCAGAGTTAACTACGTTTTAGTCTTTTCCAGAACGCGGAGATTGGGCTACACATAATCCAAAATATCGAGGTAACTTTGCGCCTCAAATTCCTCGTAATATTATTTTGAACTATTCGGAAAAAGGGGATACCGTATTAGACCCTATGGCGGGAAGCGGGACGACTCTCGTTGAATGCAAATTGCTACACAGAAATGGAATTGGAATTGACATAAATCCAAATGCAGTTCAGTTGTCGAAAAAGGCTCTGAATTTTGAATTTGAAACCCCATCTAATCAAGAAGTCTATCAGGGAGATGTTCGTAACTTAAGTCAATTTGCAGATAATTCAATAGATTTGATTTGTACTCATCCACCATATTTGAATCTGGTTACTTACTCTAACGGCAAAATTGAGGGAGATTTATCGAATATTACCAGCCCGCAAAAGTTCTGTGATGAGATTGAGTTGGGGATAAATGAGATGTTTAGGGTTCTTAAACCTGATCATTTCTGTGCTATTTTGATTGGTGACACAAGAAAAGCCCAACATTATGTACCCCTTTCTCATTTTGTTTTACAGAAGTTTTTGCAAAATGCTTTTATTTTGAAAGAAGAAATTATCAAAGGTCAACACAACTGTACGTTTTCAAAACGTTGGCTAACCCGAGCGAAGGAATACAAATTCTATCTAATTATGCACGAACACTTGTTTGTGTTTAGAAAACCAAGGACGAGAGAAAATTTATCCAGAGTGCGTTGGAGCATGATCCCTGAAGGTGCAGATAGTGTCGTAAAATAGCAAAAAGCTGGCTAACAATGTCAATTTGTCAATGAGGCCCTTAATCAAGCTCGTTCACCCAACGTCAAATCAGTTTCAATCACCTTCCCATCACGCAAAATCTGGAGGGTGATGGTATCCCCGGCCACGTGCTCTAGCAATAAACTGACCAGCGAGTGCCGGTCATCCACCGCCTGACCGTTAATGGCGACAATAACATCTCCTCGCTGTAATCCGGCCCGGGCTGCCGGAGCGCCGTCGATAACAGCCTCAAGAAGCGCCCCTTCGGCAACGAACAATTGCGCTTCGTTGGCCAGTTGAGGGTTAAGCGGCACGTACTGTATGCCCAAAAAAGGATGCCGGGCATCCCCCGTTTCAATCAGGTTGCGAACCACATTCCGGGCGATGTTGCTGGGAATGGCAAAACCCAACCCCTCGGCCTCCGAGAAGCCGCCTCGCACCACCATTGTGTTGATGCCGATAATTTGGCCGCCCAGGTTGATTAACGGCCCCCCGCTATTGCCACTGTTGATAGCGGCATCGGTTTGCAACAAGCCTCCCAAGCCCCCAAGCTGACGATTGAAACCACTCAAAATACCGGCCGTAACGCTGTTCTGATACTCTCCTAAGGCAGAGCCAATGGCAATTACATTGGCCCCCAACGGCAGTTCGCCAGAGTCGCCCCATTGGGCCACTGCGGGAACCGGCCCATCTACCCTTAACACCGCCAAATCAAATTCCGGGGCTGTGCCAACCAGCGTTGCCTGCGTTCTACCTCCCTTCGCAAAAATAACCGCAAGATTCCGGGAGCCTTCGACCACGTGATTGTTGGTCACCACATAGCCGTCTTCACTGATAAGGAACCCTGACCCGCTTCCTCCACCGCGTACTCCCTGGTTGAGTACAGTCACCACGGCCGGCAGAACCTTTTCAACAGCTTCTACAGTTGCAGATTCCTCGGTAATAACAAGCGACTGTGACTCTACAACGGCGGGTGGTTCAGTGGTATTGACTTGCTCCAGGACAGGTTGTGGCTCATCCGGCGCAGTGACTGAAATCGGTTGAACCGCAACGGCCTGCGAGTCGGGCGCTAAATTATTGGCGACGACAAAGCCGGCAACGCTGCCAATAACCGTACCAAAAAACAGGCTAATGGCTATAATAAGAAAACCGGCCAACCACAAATATTGTTGGTTTCGATAATTCATGATAATTTCTCCTTAAGTGATTTTCAAACTAACTCATAACTTCACATTATGACAAACAGACAGGATTATGGCTAACAAAGTTAGCACGATTTACAGGATGAAAAGGCAAAAATCTTGATAATTCTGTTAATCCTGTCGAGAACAATTTAACAACTTAGAATTGAAAACTACTTAAAACTAACCTTACAACAGTTTTACTAGCTTGACAATAGGGTAATGAGCATAGATTAGCGTGGCCTTAAGCCAGGATAAGAAGAGAATTAGAAAATTAAAACAGCGCTTTGCCCAATCTGCCTGGTGGGGGCTATACTTGGGGAGTGAGGAGACTATAATGAACCAACATGAATTTACGGCGCTCCAAGTGACAGTATTGGTCAGAAGCCAAAAAGGAGCAGGGTCGCAGATAAAAGAGTTTTTCGACTCTGTGCCCTTTCAATACCAGATGCAAGACGCTCTGGGTAATTTGGTAAAGGAACAGCTAAAAGCGGGAGAGGTGGATTTTGAGGAAGTCATTATCAACCTGGATGCCCCCGCCGAAAAAGCCAGGAAAGTGCGCCAGAAATCCTCACTGATGAATCGGCTACTTGGCAAGGATTAAAAAAGCCCCTCACACCGAGGGGCTTTTGTTTTGCATTTATATGTCGATTATTAGTTGTCTAACGATGGCCGAACGCCAAGCGTAACCTCAACGCTTTCCCGGTCGCCATTGGCTCTAATAACATCAAGCGTTATTTCATCGCCAGGTTCGGTTTTGCTGACCAAATAGGTAATCAAGTCATCCATATCGTTAACCGGCTGCCCGTCGATGGCGGTTATGATATCGCCCCCAACCCGGAAGCCGTCGCCATCAGTTTCCACAATTTCATCGCTGCCTTGCAACCCGGCTTTTTCAGCCGGACCGTCTTCAGCCACGCCCATAACAATTGCCCCCCTGGTATCCACAGGAAGGTCCCTGAATTCGGCGGCTTCGGCGGTTAGATTATTGCCGCTAATGCCCAGCCAGGCATATTCAAAAGTTTTGCCGTCTATCAGAGTCGGCACAACCCGCTTGGCTATATTGATAGGCACGGCAAAGCCAATGCCAGAGCTAGACCCGCTCCGGCTAAGGATTTGAGTGTTAATGCCAATTACCTCGCCCTCGCGGGTTAGCAGCGGGCCGCCGGAGTTGCCGGGATTAATCGGCGCATCGGTCTGGATTACCTCAGGCACGGAAAAGGGGCTATTGCCGCTGCGGATGGTTCGCCCCACCCCGCTGATTATACCGCTGGTAATTGTAAAATCTTGCCCAAACGGATTGCCAATGGCAATAGACAGTTGTCCCACCTGCAACTCATCGCTGTTACCCAACGACACCGGGGTTAACTTTCCGGCAGGTAAATCCACTTTTACAACCGCCAAATCGGCGTCAGGGTCGCCGCCTATAAATTCGGCTTTAACGGATGTGTCATCGGCAAAGATAACCTCTATATCCGTGGCTCCATCCACCACGTGGAAGTTGGTAACAATGTGACCCTTTTTGTCCCACACAAAACCGGAACCTCCGCCCCGGTTAAAAAATCTCTCCGGGGTACCAGGGTCTAAGTCAGGGTGGGGGTTGCCATCAAAATCAAATCCATCAAGAGAATCGCGTTCTACGGCCTGGGTCACTCTAATGTTGACCACTGAGGGCAAAGAGTCTCGATAAACGTCAATTAAAGCCCGCTCGTAAGCGGCTACAACCTCTACATCATCTGCGGATAAAAATTTTGCCGGTTGAGCGCTGCCGGTTAATTCTGATATATTGGCGGCTTGAGCGTTTGCGTTTAGATAAGGGGCCAAAAGCAGCCCGCCGGTAAAAGCGACCAACGCCAATACCAGCATCGCCACAACGCTTATACTAATGGCGATGTATAAAGTAAGAGTTCGATTTTTCATTTTGTATCTCCTGTTTCTAACAAGTTTCCTGCTAAAGGTTTTACACAAACAAGTATATACTGCGAACGGCTGAAAATTGGGCCTTTTCTCTAAGAGCGTGTTTCTTAAAGACCGCAGAGGTTTTTTACGAGACATTTTTAAGCGAATTTGCCTCGGTTATGAACCTGACTTACAGTTAAAATCGGCTTCAGAAACCTCTGCGGTCTGGTCTACACGATTTAAGAAACACCTTC
>JAJRVO010000001.1 GCA_024277275.1 Chloroflexota bacterium | reverse complement strand
TGTTATCGTGTCCCGCCCGGCGAAAACCAAAGGCGTTGCCAATGCTGGACCCCATACTAAAGGTAGTGTGCGAGGCTTCGTAAGGCGGCAGCGCGCCCATAGTGTAGCAGCCGATGTCGCCCGTGACGTGGACTTTTAGCTAGCGCAGCACATCAAACACGGTGCGATGCCCGCAGCCCACGCAGAGCATAGGCGGGCGGACAACCAGGGTCAAATCATCGTCCAAATTTACAGCCGGAACCGGCTTTTCAAGGTTAAGGCCGTCCGCAATCAGTCCTTCGGCCACGCGTTGGGGGCTATACTCGCCAATCACCCCAAACAGCGCTTTACCAACAACATTGGTCAAGCCAAAGCTGGTCAGTTGGTCTTCAATAAAGGCTTCGCCCTCTTCAATAACGTAGACTCGCTGGTGTTGTTGGCAAAAGTCGACAAGGGCCTGGCGGGGCAAGGGGTTGGTCATCCCTAGCTTAAAGATTGAAACATTGGGCAGTAGCTCTTTGGCGTAGTGGTAGCAGATGCCGCTGGTGATGATGCCAATTGAACGATCTTCTGCCGGTTCAACTTTATTGAGGGGATAGGTTTCGGCAAATTCTTTTAGATCGGTCAGTTTTTGTTATAACTCTGGTCGACGCTGGTGGCGATAGATGGGGACAGAGTATTGAAAAGCGTCGCGTTTGTACTCTTGCACGGCAACCTCTTGCCGCTCGCCAAATTCAACCACGCCCTTGGTATGAGCCGAGCGGGTGGTGGTGCGAATAACCACCGGCGTCTTAAAACGTTCGCTGAGCGAGTAGGCTTTCAGGATAAAGTCGTGACATTCTTGGGGGTCGCTTGGTTCTAAAACCGGCACTTTGGCCATACGGGTCATATAACGGTTGTCCTGCTCATTTTGAGAACTGTGCATACCGGGGTCGTCCGCTGATATCATCACAAAACCGCCGTTGGTTCCGGCGTAGGGAAAGACCATAAAGGCATCGGAGGCCACGTTAAGGCCAACGTGCTTCATTGTAACCAGCACCCGCATCCCGCCCAGGGCCGCGCCCATTCCCTGGTCAAAGGCTACTTTTTCGTTGGCCGACCACTGGGCGTCAATGTCCTTGTAGCGGGCCAGATTTTCTAAAATCTCGGTGCTGGGTGTGCCGGGATATCCGGCGGCAAAGTGAACGCCTGCTTCCCAAACACCACGGGCAATAGCTTCGTTGCCCGACATAAATTCTTTCATTATTAAACTCCCTTATTCTATGCTAACTATCAAGATTTCGCTTATCGACCACGCGTACGGCTTTGCCCATACTGCGCTCGATGCTATGCGGTTTCATTAGCTTGACCTTACAACTGATAATTAAGGTTTCTTTTAAGCGGGCTTCAACCTTCTTCTCTAATGCCTGAATATTAGCGGTTTCGACCGGCACAAAGAGATCGTCCGCCCCCTCTACCCACACTTCCACGGTATCAAGTTCGTGCTTACCCCGGTCGATAATAATTTGATACTGCGGCTCTAGCTCGTCAAAGCCAAACAAGACCCGTTCAATTTGTGAGGGAAAAACATTGACCCCGCGTATAATCAGCATATCGTCGGTGCGGCCCAGCACTTTCTCCATCCGCACAACGGTTCGCCCGCAGGCGCACTTATCGGCGTGAAGAATCGTGCGGTCGCGGGTACGGTAGCGAATAATCGGCATGGCTTCTTTGGTTAGGGTGGTAAAGACCAGCTCGCCCTCAACGCCGTAACCCAGTGGCTCGCCGCTGGCGGGGTCTATAATCTCTGGGTAAAAGTGGTCTTCAAAAACGTGGAGGCCGTTGTGATGCCGGCACTCTACCGAAACGCCGGGACCAATCATCTCGGTTAAGCCGTAAATGTCGTAAGCATCCAAGCCGAGTGCGGCTTCAATTTCTTCGCGCATCTTTTCCGTCCAGGGTTCGGCCCCAAACACGCCCACGCGCAGTTTTAGGCGTTCTTTGATGTCAATGCCTGCCGCCGCCGCTTCTTCGGCAATAACCAGGGAATAAGAGGGCGTGCAGGTTAAAACAGTGGCCCCAAAATCTTCCATCAACATCAGTTGCCGCCGGGTCAGTCCCGCCGAGGCCGGCACAACGGTGGCCCCAACTGCTTCCGCGCCGATGTGAAAGCCCAGGCCGCCGGTAAAAAGGCCGTAGCCGTAGCCGTTATGCACCACATCGTCGGCGGTAATGCTGGCTGCCGATACGGTGCGGGCCATCACCTCGGCCCACATATCCAGGTCGGCCCTGGTATAGCCGCCAACGACCGGCTTGCCGGTGGTGCCGCTGGACGCATGAACCCGCACCACATCTTTTAGCGGGACGGTGAACATTCCCCACGGATAGTTATGCCGCAGCTCGTCCTTGGTGGTAAAGGGCAATTTTGAAATATCTTCCAGAGATTTAAGATCGTCCGCGCTAACGCCGGCCTCGGCCAGTTTCTTTTTGTAAAGGGACGAGGTTTTGGCAACACGCTCGACCAGTGTCTTTAGCCGCTCAAGTTGCAGTTTGCTCATATCCTCGCGCGACATCGTTTCAAATTCTTCGTTCCAGATTGGCATAGTAATTCCTCCCTATTTTGATTTCAGATTTTGGATTTTAGATTGGTAACTACTCACTTATAATCAACGCAGAGCGTCTTGGTTAGCATTACCACGCAGGAGCGTGGTAACGAGGTTCAATACCGCAGAGGTTTAACAAACCTCTGCGGTATGAAAATTTACTTCGTCAATTCGGCCGCTATTTCAAAGCCTCGTTCCATAGCTTGTTTGTTCAGGTCGATGTATTTTTTAGGAACCCGGGCTTGAATAGCCTGCCACAATGCCTCATGCGAGACAACGCCGGTCAGTTCAACAACTACCGCTATGGCGATAATGTTAGAGAGAACAACATTGCCCATTTCGCTTTTAGCCGTCTCTACAAAGGGATAGCGATATACTTTGCGGTTGTTGTTGTGCGGGACGTTAGGTACCAAATACTTGTCGACCAGGATAATGGCGTCATCGGCCAAATCGGCGCTGAATTTGTTAAAAGCTGTCTGCGCCAGCGACAGAAAAAAGCTAATAGTGGTGGCGCGGGGGTAAACAATTTCTTCATCGCTGATGAT
This sequence comes from Chloroflexota bacterium, assembly GCA_024277275.1. GTDB lineage: Bacteria > Chloroflexota > Anaerolineae > 4572-78 > J111 > JAJRVO01. The sequence goes on along the minus strand of JAJRVO010000001.1, from coordinate 681 downwards.
GATATCAACCTTGGTGGGGCCGCCCCGGACCCGGGAACCATACATAGGGCTTTGTATCGCGTAACGTCCCTCGTGCAAAATAGCCGCCTCGGCCAAAATAGCGCCGCCCATGACCACGCCCTGACCGCCTTCGCCGCTAAGTCGAGCCTCAAACCGATTTTGGATTTTAGATTTTGGATTTTGGATTGTCATTTAACTTCCTCTGATTTGGGCTGCTTTTTGATAGTAGCTGTCCACATATTCGGGACGATTCTCTAGGTGTTGTAACACCCCAACCTCCAGTCGCCCGTTTCGTTCTTCTTCGTTTAAATATTGGGCAATCTCTGGGGAGACGGTTTGTTTGGCAATCCAGGTAATTAACTCTTCCGGCTTGCCGCTAACATTGCGCCGGCCAAAGTTTATGTGGCAATTGGAGATCACTTCAATAACGGACATCCCCTTGTGAGACAGTCCCTTTTTGATCATTTCTGAGATGTGGCGAGGATTTGATACCGCCGAACGGGCCACGTAAGTTGCCCCGGCTGCTATGGCTACTTTAGCCGCGTCGATGGTTGGCTCCAGCGCCCCATCGGGCGAGGTTTGGGCATAAGACCCGGCTGGGGTGGTCGGCGAAAATTGGCCGCCGGTCAGCCCGTAGATAAAGTTGTTGATAATAATCAGCGTCAGGTCGATGTTGCGGCG